>NZ_BAABAC010000013.1:0-93794 GCF_039537225.1 Nocardioides ginsengisoli | reverse complement strand
ACTTCCCCGGGAGCCCTGGCCGGGAGTCCTAGCATTACTCGCCAGTTGGACGATAGTGCTACTCGCCAGTACGTTTCGGGTCTCGATGGTCGGGTAACCGTGACGAGCGCCACCAGCGCCGCGTAACGTGCGCCACGTGCCGGCGTTGTTCCTACGCAGCCACGGGCCGGCCGCAGACGAGGGAGAGGTTGAACATGGGCGTCGACGTACAGGTCACGAACCTGACGAAGCAGTTCGGGAAGCAGCTCATCTGGAAGGGTGTCTCGCTGACCCTGCCCGCCGGTGAGATCTCGGTGATGCTGGGCCCGTCCGGCACCGGAAAGTCCGTCTTCCTCAAGGCCCTGATCGGCCTGATCAAGCCCGACGAGGGCTCCATCGTCATCGAGGGCACCGACATCGCCTCCTGCTCCGAGAAGGAGCTCTACGAGATCCGCAAGCTGTTCGGCGTCCTCTTCCAGGACGGCGCGATGTTCGGCTCGATGAACCTCTACGACAACGTCGCCTTCCCGCTGCGCGAGCACACGAAGAAGAGCGAGTCCCAGATCCGTGACATCGTCATGGAGAAGATGGACATGGTCGGTCTCCTCGGCGCGGAGCAGAAGCTCCCCGGTGAGATCTCCGGCGGCATGCGCAAGCGTGCCGGCCTGGCCCGCGCGCTCGTGCTCGACCCCGAGATCCTGCTGATCGACGAGCCCGACTCCGGTCTCGACCCGGTGCGCACGTCGTTCATCAACCAGCTCTTCGTCGACCTCAACGCGCAGATCGACGCGACCTTCCTCATCGTCACCCACGACATCCACAGCGTCCGGGTGGTGCCCGACCAGATCGGCCTGCTCTACCACAAGCACCTCGCCATGTACGGCCCGCGCGAGATGCTGCTGTCGTCCGACGAGCCCGTGGTGCGCCAGTTCCTCAACGCGCAGACGATCGGACCGATCGGCATGTCGGAGGAGAAGGACGCCGACCAGCTCGCGGCCGAGAAGGACATGGACCTGCCGCCGCTGCCGCCGATCCCGCTGCAGATGGAGCCCTCCAACGGCATCCCGCGCCGGGCTCAGGCCGAGCCGGGCGCCTGGTGCCGCGCCAACGGCGTGACGCCGCCCCCGGGCTCGTTCACCCGCGAGGCGGAGCACGCCTCGGGACGCCAGCAGCACTGATCAGCACGACCCGAGGCATGACGGCACAGGACCAGGACGGAAAGGGGCGCTAGGTGTCACTCACCGCTGCGCGGGTGATCGCCCCGATCGGTACCGCAGGAAAGCTGTTCGCGTTCGCGCTCGATGTCGGGCGCGGGCTCTTCCGCCGTCCCTTTCAGACGCGTGAGTTCATTCAGCAGGCCTGGTTCATCGCGTCGGTCACGATCATCCCGACGGCCCTGGTCGCCATCCCCTTCGGCGCGGTCATCGCGCTGCAGGTCGGCGGCCTGATCAAGCAGTTCGGCGCCCAGTCGTTCACCGGCTCGGCGTCCGTGCTCGCGGTCATCCAGCAGGCCGGCCCGATCGCGACCGCGCTGCTCATCGCGGGCGCCGGCGGCTCGGCCATCGCGGCCGACCTCGGCGCGCGGAAGATCCGCGAGGAGCTCGACGCGATGATGGTGCTGGGCATCGACCCGATCCAGCGCCTCGTCGTCCCGCGGGTGCTCGCCTGCATGCTCGTCGCGGTCTTCCTCAACGGCATGGTCAGCGTCGTCGGCGTCGCCGGCGGCTACGTCTTCAACGTCATCCTGCAAGACGGCACCCCGGGCGCCTACCTGGCCAGCTTCACCGCGCTGGCCCAGCTGCCCGACGTCTGGATCGGCATGATCAAGGCGCTCGTCTTCGGTCTCATCGCCGCCATCGTGGCCGCCTACAAGGGCATGAACGCCGGAGGCGGACCGAAGGGCGTGGGCGACGCGGTCAACGAGTCGGTCGTCATCACCTTCCTGCTGCTGTTCGTCGTCAACTTCACCCTGAGCACGATCTACCTGCAGGTCGTGCCCCCGAAGACGGGTTAGGGGGACCACTGACATGGCGAGCATCAAGTCGATCTACGACCGGCCGATGAAGGGCCTCGACAACCTCGGCCACGAGCTGTCCTTCTACCTCAAGGTCCTGCTGGCGCTGCCGCGCTCGGTCAAGCGCTACCCGCGCGAGATCCTGCGCATCCTGGCCGAGGTCACCCTCGGCTCCGGTGCGCTGGCTGTCATCGGCGGCACCGTCGGAGTCATCATAGGTATGACGTTCTTCACCGGAGCCCAGGTCGGCCTGTCCGGCTACGCCGCGCTCAACCAGCTCGGCACCGCGGCCTTCTCCGGCTTCGTCTCGGCCTACTTCAACACCCGCGAGATCGCCCCGCTGGTCGCGGGCATCGCGCTCGCCGCGACCGTCGGCTGCGGCTTCACCGCCCAGCTCGGCGCGATGCGGATCTCGGAGGAGATCGACGCCGTCGAGGTGATGGCGATCCCGTCGATGCAGTTCCTGGTGACCACCCGCGTCGTCGGCGGCCTGATCGCGATCGTCCCGCTGTACGTCGTCGGCCTGCTCTCCTCCTATGTGGCGAGCCGGCTCGTGGTGACCAAGTTCTACGGCCAGTCGTCGGGCACCTACGACCACTACTTCAACCAGTTCCTGCCACCCGGCGACGTGCTGTGGTCGTTCGGCAAGGTGCTGGTCTTCGCGGTCGTGGTCATCCTCATCCACTGCTACCACGGCTACACCGCCTCCGGCGGCCCCGCGGGCGTGGGCGTGGCCGTGGGCCGCGCCGTCCGCACCAGCATCGTGGCGATCAACGTGATCGACCTGTTCCTGTCGATGGCCATCTGGGGGGCCTCGACCACCGTCAGGCTGGCGGGGTGATCGGCCGATGAACCGCGTCCTGTCCGCGCACCGCGCGCTCGGCATCCTCTTCGTCTGCCTGCTGCTCCTCGGCGTCTGGCTGACGTACGCGACCTTCACCAAGAAGTTCACGGCCTACGACAAGGTCACCCTGAAGACGTCGACCATCGGCCTCCAGCTGCCCACCCGCGCCGACGTCAAGGTGCGCGGCGTGATCGTGGGCGAGGTGCTCGAGGCCAAGACCGACCCGGCCGGCGGCGCCGACCTGGTGCTCGGCATCTACCCCGACAAGATCGGCGTGATCCCGGCCAACGTCACCGGCTCGATCGTGCCCAAGACGCTCTTCGGCGAGAAGTACGTCTCGCTCGTCATCCCCGACAGCGGCCCGCAGGGCGGCGTCATCCGCGCCGGGTCGACGATCGAGCACACCCAGGTGAGCACCGAGCTCGAGGCGGTGCTGTCCGACCTCTACCCGCTGCTCGAGACGGTCCGCCCCGAGGACCTCAACACCACGCTCACCGCGCTGGCGACGGCGCTCGAGGGCCGCGGCGCCGAGCTCGGCAAGAACCTCGAGACGGTCGACTCCTACCTCAAGCGGCTCAACCCGCAGATCCCCGCGCTGCTGCAGGACCTCAAGCTCACGGCCTCGGTGTCCAACACCTACGCCGACATCCTTCCCCAGGTGGCTCAGATCCTCGACGACACCGTGAAGACCACCGGCACCCTCGAGGAGCGGGAGGCCGCGCTGCACGCCACGCTGCGCGACATCCGCAGCTTCTCCGACACCGGTCGCGCCTTCCTCGACGCCAACGCCACCCGGCTGCAGCAGTTCGGCGAGCTGAGCACCCAGACCCTGCAGGCGGTCTCGCGCTACGCCGTCGAGTTCCCGTGCATGGCCGCCGGCATCGTCAAGGCCCAAGGCCGCCTCGCCGAGGCGTTCCGCGGCTACGAGCTGCACATCGTGCTCGAGACGCTGCAGGACCAGCCGCGCAAGTACACCCCGAAGGACCGGCCGAAGTTCGGCGACGACCGCGGCCCCAACTGCCTCGGCCTGCCCGACGTCGGCTACAGCCAGGAGCACCCCTACCCGCCGCTGCCGCACCTCAACGACGGCATGAACGGCAGCACCGGCAAGGGCAACCTGCGCCCGGCGCCCGGCTACCAGGGCACCCCGGACGACGTCAGCGCGCTGCGCGGCGCGCTCGACTCCAGCTACGGCGCCGACTCCGACCTCGGCGTCCTGCTCGCCGGCCCGATGCTGGCCCAGGGCGGTGCGCGATGATCCTCGGCCTCGACAAGCGCACCGGCGGCGACCTGATCCGCCTGGTCGTCTTCATGCTGACCACGGCCCTGGCCACCAGCGTCCTGATCATCACGATCGGCAACCTCTCCTTCGGCAGCACCAAGCGCTACGCGGCGGAGTTCTCCGACGCCACCGGCGTCAACAAGGGCGACGACATCCGGATCGCGGGCGTCAAGGTCGGCACCGTCGAGGGCGTCGACGTGGTCGGCGGCAACCGGGCCAAGGTGACCTTCAAGGTCGACTCCGACACGGTCATCGACGCCGCGACCCACGCGCAGATCAAGTACCGCAACCTGATCGGCCAGCGCTACATCTCGCTCTTCCAGGAGGGCGCCGACGGCAGCCGGGTCAGCGAGGGCGGCACCATCCCGGTCGCCCGCACCCAGAGCGCGCTCGACCTGACCATGCTGTTCAACGGCTTCAAGCCGCTCTTCCAGGCGCTCTCGCCCGACGACATCAACAAGCTCTCCTACGAGATCGTCCAGGTCTTCCAGGGCGAGGGCGGCACCGTCGAGGGGCTGCTGTCGAGCACCGCCTCGGTCACCCAGACCCTCGCCGACCGTGACCAGGTCATCGGCCAGCTCATCGACAACCTCGACTACGTCCTCAACCACGTGGCCGACCGCGACAAGCAGCTGACCCGCCTCATCGACAGCTTCCGCACCCTCGTCGGGGGCCTCAACGACGACCGCGAGGCGATCCTCTCCTCGCTCGACTCGATCTCCGACCTGTCCGTGCAGACGGCGTCCCTGCTCAGCGACGTCAAGGACCCGTTCGTCAAGGACATCAAGCAGCTGCGCGAGGTCGCCACGACCCTCGACCGCAACCGCAAGGAGATCGACCGGGCGCTGCAGGTGCTGCCGATCAAGCTCACCAAGATCGGCCGTACGGCGACCTACGGCTCCTGGTTCAACTTCTACCTGTGCCACTTCAAGGCCACCGTGAAGGTGCCGGGGCTCGGCAAGCCGGTCTCCGCGCAGTACTCCGTCGCCGCCCAGCGGTGCTCGCTCCAGCGGGAGGTGTCGCGATGAAGCCGTTCCGCGAGCGCAACCCCGTCACCATCGGCCTGGTCAGCATCGGCGTGCTGCTGCTCGGCCTGGTCGCGGCGCTGCGCGCCCAGGACCTGCCGCTCATCGGCGGGGGAGACACCTACTACGCCTCGTTCGCCGAGGCGGGCGGCCTCAAGGTCAAGGACGAGGTCCGCATCGCCGGCGTCCGCGTCGGCCAGGTGACCTCGATGGAGCTCGACGACGGCACCGTCAAGGTCGGCTTCAAGATCAAGAGCGACACCCCGTTCGGCGACCAGACCCGCGCCGACATCAAGGTCAAGACGATCCTCGGCTCGATGTTCCTCGCGCTGGTCCCGGCCGGCTCGGGGCAGCTCGCCGAGGGGTCGACGATCCCGGTCTCGCGCACCAGCTCGCCGTACGACATCGTCGAGGCGTTCAGCGGCCTGGCGCAGACGTCGGCCGACATCGACACCGACCAGCTGGCGGCCTCGCTGACCACGCTCGCCGACCTGACCCGCAACACCCCCGAGTCCTTCCGCGGCGCGCTCAACGGCCTGTCGCGGCTGGCCGACACGGTGGCCTCGCGCGACGACCAGATCAACTCGCTGCTGCAGAACCTGCACCGCGTCTCCAACGTCCTCGACGCCCGCGACGACGACATCGTGGCGCTGATGGGCGACGCCGACACCCTGTTCCAGGCGCTGGTGCAGCGCAAGGAGCAGATCCACCGGCTGCTGGTCTCGACCTCGACGCTGAGCATCAAGCTGACCGGCCTGATCCGCGACAGCCGCGCCGACCTCAAGCCCGCGCTCGACCACCTCGACTCGGTGCTGCAGATCATCAAGAAGAACGAGAACAACCTCGAGGACTCGATCGCGACGATGGCGCCGTTCTACCGGGTCTTCGCGAGCACGCTCGGCAACGGGCCGTGGTTCGACACCTACATCTTCAACATGCCGCCGGTGCCCGGGACGGTGGGCCAGTGAACGCCCTGCGCCGCTGGCTCCCGCTGGCCGTCATCGCCCTGCTCGTCGTCACCGGCGTGGTGTGGATGTTCGGCAGCGGTGGCGAGGCCAAGACCGTCACCGCCTACTTCCCGCGCGCCGTCTCGGTCTACGAGGGCAGCGACGTACGGGTGCTCGGCATCCCCGTCGGCCGGGTCGAGAAGGTCGTGCCCGAGGGCACCAAGGTCAAGGTCGTGATGACCTACGACAAGGACGTGAAGATCCCGGCCGACGCCGACGCGGTCATCGTGTCGCCGTCGGTGGTGGGCGACCGCTACATCCAGCTCACCCCGGCCTACGTCAAGGGCGAGCAGGTGATGGCCGACAACACGGTCATCCAGACCAGCAAGACCGCCGTCCCGCTCGAGCTCGACCAGATCTACTCCAGCATCGACAAGCTCACCGTCGCGATCGGCCCCGAGGGCGCCAACCGCAACGGCGCACTGAGCGACCTGCTCGAGCAGACCGCCCGCAACTTCGGTGGCCAGGGCGCCAACTTCCACCAGACGATCAAGGACTTCGGTCGGCTCAGCGAGACGCTCGACAACAACAAGGACGAGCTCTTCGAGTCCACCGGTCAGCTGGAGAACTTCATCAAGACGCTGGCCGACAACGACAGCACGGTCCGCGACTTCAACAAGTCCCTCGGCGACGTCTCCAGCCTGCTCGCCGACGAGCGCCAGGAGCTGACCACCGGCCTCGCCAACCTCGGTACGGCGCTCGACGAGGTCGCCCGCTTCGTGAAGAGCAACCGCGCCGTGCTCGGGCGCAACATCGCCGACGTCAACCGGGTCGCCAAGGTGCTGGTGCGCCAGCGCGCGGCGCTCGACGAGCTGCTCGACGCCGGCCCGCTCGCGCTGACGAACCTCTATCACACCTACAACCCGAAGGACGGCACGCTCGACACGAACGCCAACCTCGGCAATATCGTGCACGAGCTGACCTCCAAGCCGGGCGCCGTCCTCTGCGCGCTGGTCTCGGCCGCCGACAACAAGGGCGACCTGTGCAAGCTGGTCGACAAGCTGCTGCCGCGCGGCGCCCCGTTCGGCACCGGCTCCTGGGCCGGTCAGGCCTACGACCCGACCCTCAACGGACTGGTGGAGGCCCACCGATGAGCGCCCTGCGCAGGCTGCGCCGCTTCCGCCTGGTCGCCGCCGTCCTGGCCGGCCTGGTGATGCTCACCGGCTGCAGCTTCGACGTCTACCAGCTGCCGCTGCCCGGCGGCGCCGACACCGGCAAGGACCCGATCCAGGTCAAGGTGATCTTCGACGACGTCCTCGACCTGGTGCCGATGTCGTCGGTCAAGGTCAACGACGTCGCCGTCGGCCAGGTCACGAAGGTGACGCTCGACGGCTACCGCGCGGTGGTCACCCTCGAGCTGCGCCGTGACGTCGACCTGCCCGACAACCCGGTCGCCTCGATCCGCCAGACCAGCCTGCTCGGCGAGAAGTTCGTCTCGCTGGCCGCGCCGGCGAGCGGCGCCAAGGGCCGGCTCTCCGACAACGACGTGATCGAGAACGGCGGGCGCAACCCCGAGGTCGAGGAGGTGCTCGGCGCGCTCAGCCTGGTCCTCAACGGCGGCGGCGTCGCGCAGCTCAAGACCATCGCCAACGAGCTCAACCAGGCGCTCGAGGGCCGCGAGGACTCCGCCAAGTCGGTGCTCACCCAGGTCTCCTCGCTGGTCGGTCAGCTCGACCGCCGCAAGGCCGACATCGTCGACGCGATCGAGGCCGTCAACCGGCTGGCGGTCACCGCCAAGCAGCACCAGAAGAGCATCGACAACGCGCTCGACGAGCTGCCCAGCGCGCTGGAGTCGCTCGACCGCCAGCGCGGCGACCTGGTCGCGATGCTCAAGGGCCTGACCAAGCTCAGCGACGTCGGCGTCCGGGTCATCAACGCGACCCACGCCTCGACGGTCAGCTCGCTGCAGTCGCTCGACCCGGTGCTCACCCAGCTGGCCAAGGCCGGCGACAACTTCGCCAAGGGCTTCAGCACCTTCTTGACCTACCCGTTCATCGACGAGTCGGTCGGCCGCGACCCGCAGGTGGCCCGCAACCTGCACATGGGCGACTACGTCAACCTGTCGATCGACCTGCAGCTCGACCTGGGCCGGATGACCCTGCCCGACGTGCCCTGCATCCCGATCAACATGCTGCCCGACAGCCCGCTCGACCAGCTGGTCAACCTCAAGAATCTCTGCAACAGCACCTGGAAGACGCTGCAGGGCTGCCTCAAGACGCCGCCCGACGCGCAGGCCTGCCTCAAGCTGCCGCAGTACCTGCTCGACAACGTCTGCTCCGCGGTCAAGCTGCTCTGCGCGCTGAGCGGCGGCGCCAAGGCCGGCAACCCGGCGACCGGCAAGAACCCGATCGGCGACCTGCTCGGCAGCGTCCTCAAGGGCGGCGGACTCGGTCGGCCCGCGCCCGGTGGCGCGAGCCAGTCCGACACGATGTGGTCGCAGTTCGACGCGACCTACGACTCCGACCTGGTGACGCTGTACGGCGGCCCGCTGGTCGCGGCGCAGGGGAGGGCCCGATGATCACCCGTCGTACCCGGATCCAGCTGCTGGTCTTCGCGATCATCACGCTCGTCGGTGTCACCTTCGTCGGCGCCCGCTACGCCAAGCTCGACCGCGTCGTCATCGACCGCTCCTACACGGTGACCGCCCACTACCCGCAGTCCGGCGGCATCTTCACGGGCGCCGAGGTCACCTACCGCGGCGTCGGCATCGGCACCGTCGGCGACCTGGTGCTCACCGAGAAGGGCGTCGACGTCAAGCTCGACATCGACAAGAAGTGGGACCGGATCCCGCGCGACACCATCGCGCTGGTCGGCAACCGCTCCGCGGTCGGCGAGCAGTACGTCGAGCTGCAGCCGCAGACCGACAAGGGCCCCTTCCTCGTCGAGGGCTCCGAGATCGACGACGTGGCGACTCCGATCGCCACCGAGAAGCTGCTCGGCGACCTGTCCGCGACGGTGTCGAGCGTCGACCGCGACGCGCTGCGCACCACGGTCAGCGAGCTCGGCAAGGCCTTCGCCGGCACCGGCCCCGACCTGCAGCGGATCATCGACACCGGCAACTCCTTCATCCAGACCGCCAACGACAACTTCGACGTGACGTCGGCGCTGATCAAGGACAGCAACACTGTCCTGCAGAGCCAGATCGCCACCGAGTCGTCGCTGCGCACCTTCGCCAGCCAGCTCTCGCTGTTCAGCGGCGCGCTCGCCGGCGCCGACCCGGCACTGCGCAAGGTGATCGACTCGGGCTCGCTCGCCGCGACCCAGCTGCGCACCTTCCTCGAGCAGAACGGCGTCCAGCTCAGCGAGCTGCTCGCCAACCTGGTCGCCACCGGCCAGGTCGTGGTCCAGCACCTGCCGGCGATCAAGCAGATGCTCGTCGTCTACCCCTACGCCGTCGCCGCCGGCCAGGTCGTCGTCGGCAAGCGCTCCAAGGCGCAGGGCGGCAGCGGCTTCTGGGACGCCCACTTCGGCCTGATCCTCGCCCCCGACAGCACGCCCTGCTACCAGGGCTACCTGAAGAACCGGCTGAGCCCGTCCGACCGCTTCAAGAACCCGCCGATGCCCCAGGTCGGCTGCACCGAGCCGATCACCAAGAGCAACCCGCGCGGCACGCAGAACCTGCCGCGCGTGGCGCCCGACGTCGACGGCACCGCCCCGGTCGTGGCCAGCTTCGACCTGGACACGGGCAAGCTCACCTGGGGTGCTCCCGAGGACTCCACCCAGGCACGGGGTAGCGTGGCGCCGCCGTCGCTGGGAGAGGACTCGTGGAAGTGGCTGTACGTCCAACCGATGCTGAACGCCCGGTGACCCCGGCCTCCAGCCCTGCCCGGCGCTGGAGCATCCTCGGTCTGCTGCTCGGGGTGCTCGTCGCGGGCCTGACCGTCTCCGGACTCATCGTCTTCGGCAACGGCGCGGGCCCCGGCCTGGGCCACCGCGTCTCCTCGGTCTTCGACCCGCCCAAGGACGAGAGCGTCGACCGCGAGAAGGCGCTCGCCGCCGCCCGCACCTTCGTGCAGCGCTTCCACACCTACGGCCCGAGCCTGCTCGACGACTCCGGCAAGATGCCCGAGTACGCCGCGGTCGGCGACCTGATGAGCGCCAAGTTCGCCAAGATCTTCGACCAGAACGAGGCGCTCGCCGAGCAGACGGTCAAGGAGACCGGCGTCGACCGGGTCGCCACCGTCTACGGCGTCGGCATCTCCGCGATCGACACCGACTCGGCCAGCCTGCTGGTCGGCGGCATCGTGACCACGTCGTACCCGGGGCCGAAGCAGGGCGACAAGCCGATCGAGCTCGCGCCGCAGCGCTTCCGCTACCAGGTCGACCTGGTCAAGATCGGCGGCGTCTGGAAGGTCGACGACCTCGACGACGTGGACGACGGCCTGCCGTCCCTGGGGGAGGCGCCGACCCAGCCGCAGGGCGGCGCCCCGTCGGGCGCGCCATCCGGCGCGCCCACCTCCACGCCGAGCGGACAGGGGGCCGGCCAGTGACCGCGAACCTCTACGACCTCCTCAACGTCGGGGAGTCGGCGAGCACCGACGAGATCCGGGCGGCATGGAAGGACGCCATCGCCGACCTCGACCCGACCGCCCCGCGGTTCCGGGCGTTCAGCGACGCCGCGAGCGTGCTGCTCGACGGCGAGCGCCGCGCGTCGTACGACGCCGAGCTCGCGGCCGAGCGTGCCGCCGAGGAGCCCGAGCCCACGGTCGCCTCAGAGCCCGAGGCCGCCTCCGAGCCCGAGGAGCCCGAGGAGCCCGAGGAGCCCGTCGCCGAGCCTGCCCCGACCGACGCCGCGCCCCGGCCGGCCCCGTCCGGCCCGCCCGGGTGGGCGCTGGGCGCGGCCGCCGTCGGCGCGCTCGCGGCCGTCGTCTTGGCGGTGGTGCTCTACGTGCAGCCCGGCGGCAAGCTGTTCTCCGGCGACTCCCCGAAGGACGTCGCCGGGCGCAACGCCGCCGCCGAGCGCGACACGGTCGCCGCCGAGGGTGCCGCCGAGCGGATGGTGGCGCCGGTCTTCTCCTACGGCTACCAGACCATGACCGGCGACCTGCAGCGCGTGACCGGCTACCTGACGCCCAAGCTCGCCGCGAAGCAGACGCGGATCTGGCCCGAGCTCACCGACGGCGCGCAGAAGCAGCAGCTCACCGTCCAGGCCTCCTCCGAGGGCGCCGCGCTGACCCGGCTGAGCAAGGACGGCAAGGTCGCCTCCGTCGTGGTCTTCATCCGCCAGGACAGCACCCGCAAGGGCGGCGCGCAGAGCAGCCTGCACATGTGGGCCACGCTCACCCTGCTGCGCAGCCCGGGCGCCGACCAGGGGTGGCTGCTCAACGACATCTGCGTCGACGCCGGCTGCGCCTGACCGGCCGGCGACGCGCCGTCCCGGAGTTCCCGATTCGGGCGGCCGCCCGCGAGTGCGCTTGACCTGGGCACGCGCGCGCAGCATGATCGGCGGCACCGGTTCCACCCGGACACGTCAGCGCCTCGGGCGCCGACGGGCGACGACTGTGTGATCTGCGCAGCCGACATTGTTGAGCGCGCCGATGTGGTGTATCGTGGCTCCTTGCGCCTGCCCTCAGATGCGCTTCGGCCTGCCCGGTGGCCGATGACGTGGTGGGTCAGGGCGCTCTCGAAGAGTCGAACCCGTCGAAGGACAACTCTTGGCCGCGCGCACCACCCCCGGTAAGTCCCGCATCTCGTTCGCGAAGATCCAGGAGCCCCTGGCACTTCCGAAGCTCCTCTCCCTCCAGACCGACAGCTTCGACTGGCTGATCGGCAACGAGGCCCACAAGTCCCGGATCGAGGCCCGTCGGGCCGAGGGCCAGGACGCTTCCGACAAGTCCGGCCTCGAGGAGATCTTCGAGGAGATCTCGCCGATCGAGGACTTCTCCGAGACGATGTCGCTCTCGTTCGAGAACCCGGTCTTCTACGACCCGAAGTACACCGTCGACGAGTGCAAGGAGAAGGACCTCACCTACTCCGCCCCGCTCTACGTCTCCGCCGAGTTCACCAACAACGAGACCGGTGAGATCAAGGGCCAGACGGTCTTCATGGGCGACTTCCCGCTGATGACGCCCAAGGGCACCTTCGTCATCAACGGCACCGAGCGCGTCGTCGTCTCGCAGCTCGTCCGCTCGCCGGGCGTCTACTTCGAGCGCACCGCCGACAAGACGTCCGACAAGGACATCTTCACCGCCAAGCTGATCCCGAGCCGCGGCGCGTGGCTCGAGTTCGAGATCGACAAGCGCGACATGGTCGGCGTCCGCCTCGACCGCAAGCGCAAGCAGAACGTCACGGTCCTGCTCAAGGCCCTCCAGGCCATCGCCGAGGACACCGGCGAGGAGTACGACTACGAGGCCGTCATGGCCGACCTCCGTCAGTACGAGTCGATCCAGCTGACCGAGGAGAAGGACAACACCCAGGGCCCCGACGACGCCCTGCTCGACATCTACCGCAAGCTCCGTCCCGGCGAGCCGCCGACGCGTGAGGCCGCGCTCACGCTGCTGAAGAACTACTACTTCAACCCCAAGCGCTACGACCTCGCCAAGGTCGGCCGCTACAAGGTCAACAAGAAGCTCGGCTCGCACGAGGCCTTCGACCAGCAGACGATGACGATCGCCGACATGGTCGCGACGATCAAGTACATCGTCCAGCTGCACAACAACGACCCCTACGTCGCCGCCATCGGCGGGGAGATCCGCAAGGACTCCGACGGCAAGGACCTGCCCGTCCTCGCCGACGACATCGACCACTTCGGCAACCGCCGCATGCGCACGGTCGGCGAGCTGATCCAGAACCAGCTCCGCACCGGCCTGGCCCGCATGGAGCGCGTGGTGCGCGAGCGGATGACGACCCAGGACGTCGAGGCGATCACGCCGCAGTCCCTGATCAACATCCGTCCCGTGGTCGCGGCGCTGAAGGAGTTCTTCGGCACCTCGCAGCTCTCGCAGTTCATGGACCAGACCAACCCGATCGCGGGTCTGACGCACAAGCGTCGTCTCTCCGCGCTCGGCCCCGGCGGTCTGTCCCGTGACCGCGCCGGCATGGAGGTCCGTGACGTCCACCCGTCGCACTACGGCCGCATGTGCCCGATCGAGACGCCCGAAGGCCCCAACATCGGTCTGATCGGCTCGCTGGCCTCCTACGGCCGGATCAACCCGTTCGGGTTCGTCGAGACGCCCTACCGCAAGGTCGAGAACGGCATCGTCACCGACCAGATCGACTACCTCACCGCCGACGACGAGGACCGCTACGTCATCGCGCAGGCCAACGCCGCGCTCGACGCCAACGGCAAGTTCGCCGAGGAGCGGGTGCTCGTGCGCCTGCGCCAGGGTGAGGTCTCCGAGATCCCGGGCGACGAGGTCGACTACATGGACGTCTCGCCGCGCCAGATGGTGTCGGTCGCGACCGCCCTGATCCCCTTCCTCGAGCACGACGACGCCAACCGCGCGCTCATGGGCGCCAACATGCAGCGTCAGGCCGTGCCGCTCATCAAGAGCGACAGCCCGATCGTCGGCACCGGCATCGAGTTCCGTGCCGCGGTCGACGCCGGTGACGTCGTCGTCGCGACCAAGGCGGGCGTGGTCAAGGACGTCTCCGCCGACCTGGTCGAGACCATGAACGACGACGGCAGCTACTCGTCGTACCGGCTCGCGAAGTTCAAGCGCTCCAACCAGGGCACCTGCATCAACCAGCGTCCGCTGGTCGAGGCGGGCGACCGGGTCGAGGCCGGCTCGCCGATCGCCGACGGTCCGTGCACCGACATGGCCGAGATGGCGCTGGGCACCAACCTGCTCGTGGCGTTCATGCCGTGGGAGGGCCACAACTACGAGGACGCGATCATCCTCAGCCAGCGCCTGGTGCAGGAGGACGTCCTCACCTCGATCCACATCGAGGAGCACGAGGTCGACGCCCGCGACACCAAGCTGGGCCCCGAGGAGATCACCCGCGACATCCCGAACGTCAGCGAGGAGATGCTCGCCGACCTCGACGAGCGCGGCATCATCCGCATCGGCGCCGAGGTCACCACCGGTGACATCCTCGTCGGCAAGGTGACCCCCAAGGGCGAGACCGAGCTGACCCCCGAGGAGCGCCTGCTCCGCGCGATCTTCGGTGAGAAGGCGCGCGAGGTCCGCGACACCTCGATGAAGGTCCCGCACGGTGAGTCCGGCACGGTCATCGGCGTCCGGGTCTTCGACCGCGAGGAGGGCGACGAGCTCCCGCCGGGCGTCAACCAGCTGGTCCGCGTCTACGTCGCGCAGAAGCGCAAGATCTCCGTGGGTGACAAGCTCGCCGGCCGTCACGGCAACAAGGGCGTCATCGCGAAGATCCTGCCGATCGAGGACATGCCGTTCATGGAGGACGGCACCCCGGTCGACGTCGTGCTCAACCCGCTCGGCGTGCCGCGTCGTATGAACATCGGCCAGATCCTCGAGCTCCACCTCGGCTGGCTCGGCAAGCAGGGCTGGCACCTGGGCGCCGACGTCCAGAACGAGGAGTGGGCCAAGCGCCTCACCGCGATCGGCGCCGACAAGGCCGAGCCGAACACGAAGGTCGCCACGCCGGTCTTCGACGGCGCCCGCGAGGACGAGATCATCGGCCTGCTCGGCCAGACGCTCCCCAACCGCGACGGCGAGCGGATGATCAAGGAGAACGGCAAGGCCAGCCTGTTCGACGGTCGCTCCGGCGAGCCGTTCAAGGACCCGGTCTCGGTCGGCTACATGTACATCCTCAAGCTCCACCACCTGGTCGACGACAAGATCCACGCGCGCTCGACCGGCCCCTACTCGATGATCACGCAGCAGCCGCTGGGCGGTAAGGCCCAGTTCGGTGGCCAGCGGTTCGGCGAGATGGAGGTGTGGGCCATGGAGGCGTACGGCGCCGCCTACGCGCTCCAGGAGCTGCTCACGATCAAGTCCGACGACGTGCCCGGTCGCGTCAAGGTCTACGAGGCCATCGTGAAGGGCGAGAACATCCCCGACTCGGGCATCCCGGAGTCATTCAAGGTTCTCGTCAAGGAGATGCAGTCGCTCTGCCTCAACGTGGAGGTGCTGTCGCAGGACGGCTCCGCCATCCAGCTCAAGGACGCGGAGGAAGACGTCTTCCGCGCTGCTGAGGAGCTCGGCATCGACCTGTCCCGTCGCGAGCCCAGCTCGGTCGAAGAGGTGTGATCGGGAAGCGCGCGAAGCGCCTGCTTCCCGAGACGGAAGGCAGCCGCGCTTCGCGCGTCATCCCGGACCGCCCCAACCAACTTCACTTTTCTTAGAACCAACGAAGGGTTGCAGCCATCGTGCTCGACGTGAACTTCTTCGACCAGCTTCAGATCGGCCTGGCCACCGCGGACGACATCCGCACGTGGAGCCACGGCGAGGTCAAGAAGCCGGAGACCATCAACTACCGCACGCTCAAGCCGGAGCGTGACGGCCTCTTCTGCGAGAAGATCTTCGGTCCCACCCGGGACTGGGAGTGCTACTGCGGCAAGTACAAGCGCGTCCGCTTCAAGGGCATCATCTGCGAGCGCTGCGGCGTCGAGGTGACCCGCTCGAAGGTCCGCCGTGAGCGGATGGGCCACATCGAGCTCGCCGCGCCGGTCACCCACATCTGGTACTTCAAGGGTGTCCCGAGCCGCCTCGGCTACCTGCTCGACCTGGCCCCGAAGGACCTCGAGAAGGTCATCTACTTCGCGGCCTACATGATCACCGCCGTCGACGAGGAGGCGCGCCACCGCGACCTGTCCGACCTCGAGGGCAAGATCCAGCTCCAGCGTCAGTCCATCGAGCGCCGTCGCGACACGGGCCTCGAGGACCGGACCAAGAAGCTCGAGGAGGACATCGCGGCTCTCGAGGCCGAGGGTGCCAAGGCCGACCAGCGCCGCAAGGTGCGCGACGGCGCCGAGCGCGAGCTCAAGCAGATGCGCGACCGCGCCCAGCGCGAGCTCGACCGCCTCGAGGAGGTCTGGGACACGTTCAAGAGCCTCAAGGTGCAGGACCTCATGGGTGACGAGGTCCTCTACCGCGAGATGAAGAACTGGTTCGGCAAGTACTTCGAGGGCCACATGGGCGCCACGGCGATCCAGCGGCGCCTGCAGGACTTCGACCTCGACGCCGAGGTCGAGAGCCTGCGCGAGACCATCGCCACCGGCAAGGGTCAGCGCAAGGTCCGCGCGCTCAAGCGCCTCAAGGTCGTCGAGGCCTTCCGCAAGACCGGCAACAAGCCGGTCGGCATGGTCCTCGACGCCGTCCCGGTCATCCCGCCGGACCTGCGCCCGATGGTGCAGCTCGACGGTGGCCGGTTCGCGACGTCCGACCTCAACGACCTCTACCGCCGCGTCATCAACCGCAACAACCGCCTCAAGCGGCTGCTCGACCTCGGCGCGCCGGAGATCATCGTCAACAACGAGAAGCGGATGCTCCAGGAGGCCGTCGACTCGCTGTTCGACAACGGCCGTCGTGGTCGTCCGGTCACCGGCCCGGGCAACCGGCCGCTGAAGTCGCTGTCCGACATGCTCAAGGGCAAGCAGGGTCGCTTCCGTCAGAACCTGCTCGGCAAGCGCGTCGACTACTCGGGCCGTTCGGTCATCGTGTCGGGTCCGCAGCTCAAGCTGCACCAGTGCGGTCTGCCGAAGCAGATGGCGCTCGAGCTGTTCAAGCCGTTCGTGATGAAGCGCCTCGTCGACCTGTCGCACGCGCAGAACATCAAGTCCGCCAAGCGGATGGTCGAGCGCGCCCGCCCGGTCGTGTGGGACGTCCTCGAAGAGGTCATCACCGAGCACCCCGTGCTGCTCAACCGTGCGCCGACCCTGCACCGCCTCGGCATCCAGGCCTTCGAGCCGCAGCTGATCGAGGGCAAGGCCATCCAGCTCCACCCGCTCGTCTGCACCGCCTTCAACGCGGACTTCGACGGCGACCAGATGGCCGTGCACCTGCCGCTGTCCGCCGAGGCCCAGGCCGAGGCGCGGATCCTGATGCTGTCGACCAACAACATCCTCAAGCCGTCGGACGGCCGTCCGGTGACCATGCCGACCCAGGACATGATCATCGGCCTGTTCTTCCTGACCACCGAGCGCGGCGAGGCCCGCATCGAGGTCGACGGCAAGAGCGAGCTGCGCTCCTTCTCGTCCCCGGCCGAGGCGATCATGGCCTACGACCGCAACGAGATCTCGCTGCAGAACCGGGTCCGGATCCGCCTCACCGACGTCGTCGTCGACGGCGCCGTGCAGGGCGAGCCGGTGCTGGTCGAGACCACGCTGGGCCGCACGATCTTCAACGACACCCTCCCGGCGGACTACCCGTTCGTCAACGAGGAGGTCGGCAAGAAGCGCCTCGGCGCGATCGTCAACGACCTGGCCGAGCGCTACAGCAAGGTCGAGGTCGCGGCGTCCCTGGACGCGCTCAAGGACAACGGCTTCCACTGGGCGACCCGCTCGGGTGTGACCGTCTCGATCGACGACGTCGTCACCCCCGACAACAAGATCGAGATCCTGTCCGGCTTCGAGGACAAGGCCGCCAAGATCCAGAAGCAGTTCGAGCGCGGTCTGGTCACCGACGACGAGCGCCGCCAGGAGCTCATCGAGATCTGGACCGAGGCCGGCAAGCGGGTCGGTGACGCGATGGAGGAGGCCTTCAAGGCTCAGCCGTCCAACCCGATCTACATGCAGGTCTACTCGGGCGCCTCGGGTAACTTCAACCAGATCCGCCAGGTCGGCGCCATGCGTGGTCTGGTGGCCAACCCGAAGGGCGAGATCATCCCGCGCCCGATCAAGGCCAACTTCCGCGAGGGTCTGTCCGTCCTGGAGTACTTCATCTCCACGCACGGAGCCCGCAAGGGTCTGGCCGACACCGCGCTGCGGACCGCCGACTCGGGTTACCTGACCCGGCGTCTGGTCGACGTGTCGCAGGACGTCATCATCCGTGAGGACGACTGCGGCACCGAGCGTGGCCTGCCCAAGGTCATCGGCGTCAAGGGCGAGGACGGCGTCGTCGTCAAGGACGAGAACGCCGAGACCGCGGCCTACGCCCGCTCGGCCGCCAAGGAGATCGCCCACCCGGCGACCGGCGAGATCCTCGCCGCCGCAGGCGAGGACCTGGGCGACGTCAAGATCGCCGAGCTGATCGCGGCCGGCATCGAGACCGTCACGGTCCGCTCCGTGCTGACCTGCGACGCCCGCACCGGCACCTGCGCCAAGTGCTACGGCCGCTCGCTGGCCACCGGCAAGCTGGTCGACATCGGCGAGGCCGTCGGCATCATCGCGGCCCAGTCGATCGGTGAGCCCGGCACGCAGCTGACGATGCGTACCTTCCACACCGGTGGTGTGGCGTCGGCCGACGACATCACGCAGGGTCTGCCCCGCGTCGTCGAGCTCTTCGAGGCGCGGACCCCCAAGGGTCACGCGCAGATCTCCGAGGCCGCCGGCCGCGTGGAGATCGAGGAGACCGACAAGGCGCGCGTCATCGTCGTCACCCCCGACGACGGCAGCGACGTCAAGGAGTACCCCGTCTCCCGCCGCTCGCGCCTCCTCGTCGAGGACGGCGGCCGGGTCGAGGTCGGCGACAAGTTCACCGCCGGCACCGAGGACCCGAAGGAGGTGCTGCGCATCCTCGGCGTCCGCCGTACCCAGCAGCACCTCGTCGACCAGGTCCAGGAGGTCTACCGGTCGCAGGGCGTGTCGATCCACGACAAGCACATCGAGATCATCGTGCGGCAGATGCTGCGCCGGATCACGGTGCTCGAGTCGGGTGACACCAACCTGCTGCCGTCCGACCTCGTCGACCGGGTCCTCTTCGAGGAGGAGAACCGTCGCGTGGTCTCCGAGGGCGGCAAGCCGGCCTCGGGGCGTCCCGAGCTCATGGGCATCACCAAGGCCTCGCTCGCGACCGAGTCGTGGCTCTCGGCGGCCTCCTTCCAGGAGACCACCCGCGTGCTCACCGACGCCGCGATCAACGGCCGCTCCGACAGCCTGCGTGGCCTGAAGGAGAACGTGATCATCGGCAAGCTGATCCCGGCCGGCACCGGCCTGGAGCGCTACCGGAACATCCGGGTCGAGCCGACCGAGGAGGCGCGCGCCGCGGCGTACGCCGTCACGGGCTACGAGTCCTACGACTACGAGTTCGGCAACCAGGGCCAGGCCGTGGCGCTGGACGACTTCGACTTCGGTTCCTACCAGAACTGACGCCGGCGTACGGCAGGCCCTCCCGAGCACCGCTCGGGAGGGCCTTCCGGCATTTTTCGGGCTGCCGGGGGCTGATGGCAACCGATCCGGGATGCTCGGCGTCCCACTCGGTATGAACAGGATCCTGCTTCTGCCTGCCGCCGCGCTCCTCGCGCTGGCAGGGACTCTCGCCGTCCCGGCGCCTGCGACCCAGGCCGCCGCGACCCAGGCCGCCGTCCCCGGCTGCCGCAATGCCGACCTGCACGCCCGCTACCGCGCCACCGACAACGGCGCCGGGCACCGCTTCGGCAAGATCGTGCTGGTCAACGTCTCCGGGCACGCGTGCCGCACCGGCGGCTTCGGCGGTCTGTCGTACGTGGGGTACGGCAACGGCACCCAGGTCGGCGCGCCGGCCACGCGCCAGGGGACGGCGACCTTCTTCGTGCTGCGGCCTGGGCAGCGGGCGGTGAGCCGGGTCGACGAGACCGTGGCCCAGAACTACCCGCGCGCGACCTGCCGACCGCACCCGGTCGACGGCTTCCGGGTCTACGTGCCGAATGCGACGCGGTCGCAGTTCATCGCGCACCGGACGACGGGCTGCCGCAATCCGGCGGTGCACCTGATCAGCCACACGGCGTACCGCAAGCGGGTCTGAGGCACCCGCCTGCGAGAATCGCGGGGTGAGCGCTCCTCTGCAGACCGACGTCCTCGTCGTGGGCGCCGGCCCGGCCGGCTCCGCGGCCGCCGCCTGGGCGACCCGCGCGGGGCTCGACGTGGTCCTGGCCGACGCGGCGGTGTTCCCGCGCGACAAGACCTGCGGCGACGGACTCACCCCGCGCGCGATCGGCGAGCTGGAGCGGCTCGGGCTGCGCGACTGGGTGCGCGCACACACCGTCAACCAGGGGCTGCGCGCGCACGGCTTCGGCCAGACGCTGCACCTGCCCTGGCCGGGCGGCAACCTCCCGGACTGGGGCAGCGCGGTCGCGCGCACCGAGCTCGACGACCACCTGCGCACCACCGCGCTCAAGTCGGGCGCGACGGGTCTCGACGGCGCCCGCGCGGTCGACGTACGCATGGCCGGCGAGCGGGTCGCCGCGGTCGTCTTCAAGGACGGCCGTGAGGTCGCCTGCAAGCGGCTGATCGTCGCCGACGGCGTCCGCTCGCCGCTCGGCAAGGTGCTGGGGCGCGAGTGGCACCGCGACACCGTCTACGGCGTCGCCGGGCGCTCGTACGTCACCTCGACGCGCGCCGACGACCCGTGGATCAGCTCGCACCTCGAGCTGCGCGGTGAGCAGAACGAGATCCTCAGCGGCTACGGCTGGATCTTCCCGCTGGGAGCGGGCTCCGGCGAGGTCAACCTCGGCGCGGGCACGCTCGCGACGGCGAAGCGGCCGGCCGACGTGGCGATCAAGCCGCTGATGAAGCTGTACGCCGACCGGCTGCGCACCGAGTTCGGCCTGGGTGAGGAGCTGCGGGCGCCGACGTCCGCGCTGCTGCCGATGGGCGGCGCGGTCTCCCACGTCGCCGGACGCAACTGGGCGCTCATCGGCGACGCCGCCGCGTGCGTCAACCCGCTCAACGGCGAGGGCATCGACTACGGCCTCGAGACCGGCCGGCTGGTCGCCGAGCTGCTCGCCGACGACGCCGACCTCGGCGCGGTGTGGCCGCAGCTGCTGCGCGACCACTACGGCGAGTCCTTCTCGATCGCGCGCCGGCTCGCCGGGCTGGTCACCGTCCCGAAGCTGCTGCCCGCGCTGGGCCCCGTCGGCATGCGCTCCGACCTGCTGATGACGCTCGCACTGCGCTGGATGGGCAACCTGGTCACCGACGAGGACCGCGACCGGGCCGCGCGGGTGTGGCGCTGGGCGGGTCGCCGATCGCTCGCCAAGGACGCCCGCCCGCCCTTCAATTGAGATGGGTCGAGCGCGTCTGCGGCGCGGCGGGGGCAGCAAGCTGCCGGTGACGCGCCTCTCGCCGCGCTGCCGACCATGAGTGAGCTGGTCGCCGACCAATAGGGTGGGGGCAGAACGACAGGAGACGGTGATGGGGCAGCGGGTGCAGCGGCTGGCGGCGTACGCCGTCATCGTCCGTGGCGACCAGATCCTGCTGTCGCGGCTCTCCGAGCGGGTGACCCGCAAGGAGCTGTGGTCCCTGCCCGGCGGCGGCGTCGACCACGGCGAGGACCCGCGGGACGCCGTCGTACGCGAGGTCTACGAGGAGACCGGGCTGCGCGCCCAGGTCGACGAGACCGCCCACGTCTACTCGATGCACGTCGCCGACTCGTGGCGGCGCGGGCGGCGGGTCGACGCGCACTCGGTCCGGATCGTCTACGAGGGCTGGGTGCCGGCGGACTCGCCGGAGCCGCACGTGACCGAGGTCGACGGCTCGACGGCCGAGGCGGCGTGGCAGCCGCTGGCCAAGGTCCTCGACGGGTCGCTGCCCACGGTGAGCCTGGTGACCGACGCGCTCACGGCGTACCGGGTGCGGCAGCGACAGCGCACGGCCGCCTACGCGTACGTCGTCCGCGACGGCGCCATCCTGCTCACCCGGACCTCCGCGCTCGCACCCGACCCCGGCACCTGGCACCTGCCCGGCGGCGGCGTCGACCACGGCGAGTCGCCGACCGAGACCATCCACCGCGAGCTCGGCGAGGAGTGCGGGCTCGACGGGCACGCGACCTCGCTGCTGACCGTCCTCGACCACCACTTCACCGGAACCGCGCCCAACGGCCGCGAGGAGGACTTCCACGCGATCGGCGTCATCTACCGCGCCGAGGTCGGGCCGGGGGAGCCGCACGTCGTCGAGGAGGGGGGCACCACCGACGGCGTCGCGTGGGTCCCGCTCGCCGACGTCGCGGCGGGCCGGTTGAAGGTCTACGGCTCGGTGCGCGCCGCGATCGAGGCCGCCGGCGATACTGTCCCCGGATGACCGCCGAGACCGTCTTCACCTACGCCGCTCCCGCGCTGAAGTTCGGGCGCGGCGCCGCCGCCGAGATCGGGTACGACGTCCGCGCGTGGGACGCGCGTCGCGTCCTGCTCGTCACCGACCCCGGAGTGGCCGCGACCGGCCATCCCGAGCGGGTGGCCGACGGCCTGCGCGCCCGCGACCTGTCCGTCGTCGTGTACGACGGCGCGCGGGTCGAGCCGACCGACGCCTCGCTGGAGGAGGCGGTCGCCTTCGCGCGCGCCGAGGGGCCCTTCGACGCGGTCGTCGCCGTGGGCGGCGGCTCGGCGATCGACACGGCGAAGGCGGTCGCGCTGCTCGTGACCAACCCGGGCGAGCTGATGGACTACGTGAACGCGCCGATCGGCAAGGCCCGCGCGCCCGAGCAGCCGGTGCTGCCGCTGGTCGCCGTGCCGACGACGACCGGGACGGGCGCCGAGTCGACCACGATCTGCGTGATGGACGTGCTGGCGCTGAAGGTGAAGACCGGCATCAGCCACGCCGCGTTGCGCCCCCGGCTGGCGGTCGTGGACCCTCAACTCTCCGCCACCCAGCCGCCCGGCGTGCTCGCCGCCGCGGGGATGGACATCCTGTGCCACGCGCTGGAGAGCTACACCGCGCGCTGGTACGGCGAGTTCGACGCGAAGCAGCCCGAGCAGCGGGTGCCGTACTGCGGCGCCAACCCGATCGCGGACCTCTGGTCGGAGCGCGCCCTGGGCCTGCTCGCGACGGCGTTCCGGGCCGCTGTACGGCAGGCGCGGGAGGGGGCGTCGGGCACCGAGGCGGCCGAGCAGATGGCGCTCGCCGCGACCTTCGCCGGGCTGGGCTTCGGCAACGCCGGCGTCCACATCCCGCACGCCAACGCGTACCCGATCGCCGGGCGGGTGCGGGACTTCCGCCCGGCCGACTATCCGCAGGACGAGCCGATGGTGCCGCACGGCATGGCGGTGTCGCTGACCGCGCCGGAGGCCTTCCGGTTCACCTTCGACGCGGCGCCGGAGCGGCACCTGCGCGCAGCGTCGCTGCTCTCGCCCGGGGTCTCCGTCTCGGCCGGGCGGGATGTGCTGCCGGCCGTGCTGGCCGGGCTGATGCAGGACATCGGCATCCCCAACGGTCTGGCCGCGGTCGGCTACGGCGCGGGCGACGTCGACGTACTGGTCGACGGGGCGCTGCAGCAGCAGCGGCTGCTGGCGACGGCGCCGAAGGAGGTCCGGGGCGAGGACCTCGCGGGGATCATCGGGGCCTCGCTCGAGCACTGGTGAGGTGGGCGTGACCGCTTGTAACTCGGTGTTCGGGGATCCGCCACGGGGTCGTGACCGGTAACGACACCGTGGTGGATGACGATCCGCCGTGGTGGGTGACGAGCCACCGTGGTGGGTGACGATCTACCGCGGTGGATGACGATCCACCGTGGTGGATGAACGAACACCGAGTTACAAGCGGCAGGCCGCCCTGACGTTCGGGCGGCGCGCGACCCGTAGGATTGCCGGGTGAATCCTCGCCACCGCCGACTGATCATCCCGGCTGCGCTGGTGGCGCTTCTGCTCATCGTCGTCGTGGCAGCGCTGCTCCAGTGAGCACGGCCTCCCTCGACGACGGCCTGGCCGAGATCCGCGCCGACCTGCTGGCCGACGACCGGCTGGTGCGGGCGGTCGCGTCCGGGCGCCGTCGTACGGCGGTGCCCGCGTGGCGCCGCGTCGAGCTGCGGTGGGTCGACCTCAAGGCGGGGCGGCACCTGCAGATCACCCGGTACGACGCCACCCAGGCCCACACGGCCAACCACCGGATCGGCGCCGACGCCGACGCCGCGATCGACGCGCTGCTCGCCGAGCCGTTCGGCAACTGGACGGTCGAGACGCCCGAGCGCCAGCTGTCGCTGCGTGTGACGAAGAAGGGCGCCGCCGCGCTGCACAAGCACCAGCCGCAGACGGCCGCCGCCGACGCGAGCGTCGACCGCAGCCACGACCGGACCAAGGAACGGCTGCTGCCCGAGGACGACCCGGTGTTCGCCGCGCTGGGCCTGGCCGACGCGCAGGGGCGGATCAAGCCGAGCCGGCGCGCGAAGTACCGCCAGGTCGAGGATTTCCTCCGCATCCTCGACAGCACGCTCACCGACGCGATCGCGAAGAGCCAGGTCCGTCGGCCCACCGCCGACGAGCCGCTGCGGATCGTCGACCTCGGCTGCGGCAACGGCTACCTGACGTTCGCCGCGCAGCGCTTCCTCAGCGAGCGGCGCGGGCTGCCGGTCCGGGTGACCGGGGTCGACGTCAAGGAGCAGTCGCGCGACCACAACTCCGCCGTCGCGCAGCGGCTCGGCATCGACGCCACCTTCGTCGCCGGCACGATCGGCGACGCGGTGCTCGACCAGCAGCCCGACGTCGTCCTCGCGCTGCACGCCTGCGACACCGCCACCGACGACGCGCTGGCCCGCGCGATCGACTGGGGTGCCCCGCTGGTGCTCGCCGCGCCCTGCTGCCACCACGACATCGCCGCCCAGCTGCGTGCGGCGCCCGCGCCGGCGCCGTACACCTCGCTGGTGCGCGACGGCATCCTGCGCGAGCGCTTCGCCGACACCCTCACCGATGCACTGCGGGCGTTGCTGCTGCGCCGTGAGGGGTACCGGGTCGACGTGATCGAGTTCGTCGACAGCCAGCACACGCCGCGCAACACCCTGCTCCGGGCGGTGCGGACGGCGCGCAAGGGCACGCCCGCCGACACCAGCGAGTACGACGACCTCGTGGCCGCATGGGGCGTCCGCCCGCGCCTCGGGGAGCTGCTCGCAGGACGGTGACCCGCGTGGAGAGGCTCCTGCTCCTGCTGTTGCCCGTCCCGTTCGCGGTCGGGCTGCTGACGCCCGGCGCGGCGGTCGAGCCGATCCCGGGCACGCCCGTCTTCGCCTTCCAGGACACGGCCATCGACGAGTCGAGCGGCCTGGTCGCGCAGGACGGGCTGGTCGTCAGCGTCAACGACTCCGGCGACACCGCCCGGATCTTCACCGTCGACGCGCGCACCGGCCGGACCGTCGGGATGACGCACTGGCAGGGCGACGCCATCGACGACGAGGCGCTCGCGCCGGCCGGCAAGGGCTTCGTGTGGGTCGGCGACATCGGTGACAACGAGGGCAAGCGCGACCACGTCGTCGTCTCGAAGGTGCCCTTCGGGCGGGGCGAGCGGACGGTCCGTGCCCACCGCTACGAGCTGGTCTACCCCGACGGCCCCCACGACGCCGAGAGCCTGCTCGCCGACCCGGCGACCGGCCGGCTGTACGTCGTCGCCAAGGAGTTCATCGGGCGGATGTACGCCGCGCCCGCCACTCTCGACCCCGACCGCCCCAACCGGCTGGAGCCGGTCGGCGAGGTCCTCGGCATCGCCACCGACGGAGCCTTCCTCCCCGACGGCCGGCACCTGGTGCTGCGCAACTACGGACAGGCCGCGATCTACACCTGGCCGGGGCTGCGCCGCGTCGAGCGCTTCGACCTGCCGGTCCAGCGGCAGGGGGAGGGGCTCGCGATCGAGGGTGACGGGCGGACCGCCCTGCTCAGCTCGGAGGGCGTCGACGCGGAGGTGCTGCGCGTGGCCCTGCCGACGCCGACACCGGCGGCGACACCGACGCCGACACCGACGCCGACGCCGACACCGACGCCGACACCGACCCTGGACGAGACCGCGCCCGCCGAGGCGCGGCCGACGACCGTGACCGACCACGACCCCGAGGCCCTTCACGTCTGGTGGCCGTGGGCCGCCGGAGGCGGGGCGCTCGTCGTCCTGCTCGGCCTGCTCGCCCGGGCGCGGAGGCGAGGCTGACATGCCCCGCCTGCGGCGCAGCTCACCGGAGGAGCCGGGCTGGACCCGGCGCCGGGCCGGGCGCGGGTTCGTCTACCTCGACGCCGACGGCTCCCGGCTGGGCGACGACGACGCCGCGCGCTGTCGCGAGCTGGTGATCCCGCCGGCCTGGACCGACGTGTGGATCTGCACCCACCCCCACGGCCACCTGCAGGTGGTCGGCACCGACGACGCCGGACGGCGCCAGTACCTCTACCACCCGGCGTGGGTCGAGCGGCGCTCGCGCGAGAAGTACGAGCGGGCGCGGCTGCTCGGCCAGCGGCTGCCCCAGGTGCGGGAGCGGGTGCTCGCCGACCTCGACCGCGACGTGATCGACACGGCGAGCACGTGCGCGCTGGCCGTCCGCCTGATCGACCTGGGCTGCTTCCGGATCGGCAACGACGTCTACGCGTCCGAGAACGGCTCCTTCGGGCTCACGACCCTGGAGCGCCGGCACGTACGGCGCTCCGGCGAGCTGCTGGTCTTCGACTTCACCGGCAAGTCCGGCATCGACCACCACGTCGAGATCGGCGACGAGATCGCGATCGAGGCGATCGACCGCCGCCGACGCCGGCGGCGGGCCGACACGCGGCTGTTCGACGTACGGGCCGACGACGTCAACGACTACCTGCGGGAGACCAGCGGGCTCGACGTGACGGCCAAGGACTTCCGGACCTGGCACGCCACCGTGCGCGCCGCCGTCGAGCTGTCGGAGGCGCCCGGCCCCGACGCCAGCAAGGCCGCACGGAAGCGGGCCGTCGCCGCGGCCATGCGAGAGGTCGCCGACATGCTGGGCAACACGCCGACGCTCGCCCGGTCGTCGTACGTCGACCCGCGCGTCGTCGACGCCTACGAGGAGGGCCGCACGATCCGGGCCGCCGTCCGGCGTGGCGGCGACCTGGAGCGGGCGACGCTGCGGCTGCTGCGCGCTGTCGGTGGCCGGTGACACGATCGGGCCCGTGACCGAGCACGAGTTCACCGCCGAGCTGTGGCGCTGGTGGGCGCGCGACGAGGAGACCGGCGGCGCCTGGTTCTTCGTCAGCCTGCCCGAGGAGGTCGCCGACGCGGTCGACGACGAGGCCGGCCCGCGCAAGGGCTTCGGCAGCGTCCGGGTCGAGGTCACCGTCGGCGCCAGCACCTGGCGCACCTCGGTCTTCCCGAGCGCCGAGAAGAAGACGTTCGTGCTGCCGGTGAAGAAGGCCGTCCGCACCGCCGAGGGGCTCGTCGAGGGTGGACCGTGCGCGGTCCGGCTCCGTACCGTCGAGTGATGGACATCGAGGTCGTCGAGGGCGACATCACCCAGCAGGACGTCGACGCCGTGGTCAACGCCGCCAACCGCGCGATGCGGGGCGGCGGGGGCGTCGACGGCGCGATCCACCGGGGCGGCGGTCCCCAGATCCTGGCCGACTGCATCGCCCGCTTCCCGCACGGGCTGGCCACCGGCGACGCCGGCTGGACGACGGCCGGGCTGCTGCCCGCGCGGTGGGTGATCCACGTGGTCGGCCCCAACCGCAACGCCGGCGAGACCGACCGCTCGCTGCTCACCTCCTGCTACCGCCGTGCCCTCGAGGTCGCCGACGAGATCGGGGCGCGTTCGATCGCCTTCCCGCTGGTCAGCGCCGGCGTCTACGGCTGGCCCAAGGAGGACGCCGTCGACGCGGCGCTGGAGACCCTGCGCGCGACGCCCACCCAGGTCGAGCTGGCGCGGATGGTGGCCTTCGGGCGGTCGGCGTACGAGCTGATCGCGGGCCGGCTCTAGCGTCCGGGACCCGGTCCCGAATTCACGACGGGGACGTCACCCGCTCCGCGGCAGGTCGTTGGTCCAGCACCGACCCACCGAGAGGAGCAGACCGATGCCGATGGAGCTCACGACCGCCGTACTGCTGGTGGCCTTCGCCCTGCTCTGCGCGGGCTGGCTGGTCCGCTCGCCGCGGACGGCGGGCGCCGGACCGGACGCCGCCGCGTGGCGTGGCGCGGCCCTGCGGCACTTCTCCGAGCACCGCGACCTGCAGCGCTCGGTCGCCGAGGTGCTCAGCACCCCGGGCGCCGTCACCGGCGCGGCCCGGCGCGACCTGATGGTCGCGCTCGGGGCCCCGCAGGTCGACGTCTACGCCTGACCGGAGCCGGTCAGAGCGCGCCGACGACGTAGTCGATCGAGGCGGTCAGCGCCTCGATGTCGGCCGGGTCGATCGCCGGGTACATCGCGATCCGCAGCTGGTTGCGGCCGAGCTTGCGGTAGGGCTCGGTGTCGACGATGCCGTTGGCGCGCAGCACCTTCGCGATCTCGGCGGCGTCGATGCTGTCGTCGAAGTCGATGGTGCCGATGACGAGCGAGCGGTGCGCGGCGACCGGGACGTAGGGCGTCGTGTACGACGTCCGCTCGGCCCAGCCGTAGAGCGCGTCGGACGACGCGGTGGTGCGCTCGACCATGCCCTTGAGGCCGCCCTGGGCGTTCATCCAGTCCAGCTGCTCGGCCATCAGGAAGAGCGTGGCGACCGACGGGGTGTTGTAGGTCTGGTTCTTCGCCGAGTTGTCGATCGCGGTCGGCAGGTCGAAGAAGGCCGGGATGTGCCGGTCGGACGCACCGATCCGGGCCGCGCGCTCGAGGGCGGCGGGCGACATCGTCGCGATCCACAGGCCGCCGTCGGAGGCGAAGCACTTCTGGGGCGCGAAGTAGTAGACGTCGGTCTCGCGCAGGTCGACGGGCAGGCCGCCGGCGCCCGAGGTGGCGTCGATGAGGACGAGCGCGTCGTCGGCCGCGCCGGCCGGGCGGACGACGGGCGCCATCACGGCGGTCGACGTCTCGTTGTGGGCCCAGGCGTAGGCGTCGACGCCGTCCTCGGCGACCGGGTCGGGACGCGAGCCGGGCTCGGTGCTGATGACCGACGGGGCGTCGAGCCACGGCGCCTGCTCGACGGCCTTGGCGAACTTCGCGGAGAACTCGCCGAAGGTCAGGTGCTGCGACTTGCGCTCGATCAGGCCGAAGGTGGCGACGTCCCAGAACGCCGTCGCGCCGCCGTTGCCGAGCACCACCTGGTAGCCGTCGGGCAGGTCGAAGAGCGCGGCCAGGCCCTCGCGGACGCGGGCGACGACGTTCTTGACCGGCGCCTGGCGGTGGGACGTGCCCATGAGCGTGTCGCCCGTGGCGGCCAGCGCGTCGAGGTGGCTGGTCTGGATCTTCGAGGGGCCGGCGCCGAAGCGGCCGTCGGCGGGCTTGAGGTCGGCGGGGATCACGATCGCGTCAGTCACGGTGAAACCTTCTCATCGCAGGTTGCGGGAGGGACAGGCTGACGACGCTGTCAGAGATGGACCTAGTCTGACAGGCCCATCCCGACGCCCGAAAACCGACGGACCCGCATGGACACCAGCTTCGCCCTCCGCCCGGTCGGGTACCTGCACCCGGACGCCGCGCTGCTCGTCGCCCGCGTCCAGGCCGAGTACGTCGAGCGGTACGGCTCGCCCGACGAGAGCCCCGTCGACCCGAGCGTCTTCGACCCGCCCGAGGGCGTCTTCCTCGTCGGGTACGACGACCGCGCCCCGGTCGCCACCGGCGCCTGGCGACGCTCGCCGGTGCGGCTGCTCGGGGGCGCCAACGCGGTCGAGGTGAAGCGGATGTTCGTCGTACCGGAGTGTCGTGGGCGCGGCCTGGCCCGCCGAGTGCTCGCCGAGCTGGAGCGGACCGCGCTCGACGCCGGCCACGACCTCGTCGTCCTCGAGACCGGGCTGCGGCAGCCCGAGGCGATCGCGCTCTACACGAGCGCCGGCTACGAGCCGGTGCCCGGCTTCGGCTACTACCGGGACGCGCCGCTCTCGCGCTGCTTCGGCAAGCGGATCGGCTGACGCCGCCGCGCCGTCCGGATGCTCACGCGCGGTGCAGAGCGCGTGCCCGGACGTCGTCCGGCACGGCGACCTCGGCCGGCGTTTGGTGGTCCACGACTGGCGCGCCGACCACCCGCGTCAGCGGCAGATGGCCGCCCCAGATGCCCGCGGCGACGTCCTCCGGCTCGTCGACCGGACCACCCGCGCGGGCCTTCATCGACGCCTCGTGCAGCGGTACGGCGAGCACCGCGGTCGCCGCGAGCTCCTTGCGCGTGCTGGGGCGCAGGGTCGCGGAGCGGCCGGGGATCATGTGGTCGACGATCAGGTCGAGGGCGTGCTGGCGCTCGGCGGGGTCGGTGACGACGCGGGCGCGGCCGATGACGACGGCGGAGCGGTAGTTCATCGAGTGGTGGAAGGCCGAGCGGCCGGCGACCAGGCCGTCGAGCTCGGTGACGGTGACGCAGACGGTCGCGTCGCCCGCCTCCTGCAGCCAGCGGGCGCCGACGGAGCCGTGGACGTAGAGCGTGCCGCCCTCGTCCGGGCCGTCGGCGTCGACGGCGAAGGCGGTCGGGAGGACCACCGGGTGGTCTCCGACGGTGACGCCGAGGTGCGCGACGAGCGCGTCGGCGAGGAGCGCGTGCAGCTCGGTGCGGTCGGCGACGGCGCGGTTGCGGCCGCGACGGATCCGGGTGCGGTCGGTGGGCTCCAGTGTGGTGCTCATGGCACCATCGTGGGTGACAAGTGGCCTGCGAGCACGGGCCAGTTCCCGACGACTCTGGCAGGCCACTCATGGTTCCGCTCCGCCTCGACCGCGCCGATCCGCGCCCGCTCGGCACCCAGCTCGCCGACCAGGTCCGGCAGCTCGTGCTCGACGGGGCGCTGGTGCCCGGCGACCGGATGCCCGCGACCCGGCGGCTGGCCGCCGACCTCGAGGTGTCGCGGTCCGTCGTCGAGCAGGCCTTCGACCAGCTGCTCGCCGAGGGCTGGCTGGAGGCGCGCCAGGGATCCGGCACCTGGGTCTCCGGCGGCACCATGGGCCGGCCGGCGGCGCCGGCCCGCCGGCGTCCGGCCACGCGGGAGCGCGACCTGGTCATGCTCGACGCCGGCACGCCCTGGATCGACCCGCGCCACCAGAGCGTCTGGCGCCGCGCGTGGCGGGAGGTCTCGGTCGCCACGCCACCCCGGGGCTACGACGACCCGCGCGGCCTCGCCGAGCTCCGCGGCCTGCTTGCCGAGCGGCTCGGCCGCACCCGCGGCCTGGCCGTCGACCCCGACGCGGTCCGCGTCACGGGTGGCACGACCGCCGGCCTGCGCCACCTGCTCGCCGTGCTGCCGCCGGGCGCGGTCGGCGTCGAGGATCCCGGCTACCGGGCGGCCGTCGCGACCGTCGCCGAGGCCGGCCGCGCGGTCCGCGACCTGCCGGCGCTCGAGCCGGTGACCGACCTGCGCGGCTGCGCGGCGGCGTACGTGACGCCCGCCCACCAGCACCCGCTCGGCCGGGTGATGCCCGCCGCCGACCGGCTCGCGCTGCTCGCGACCGCGCGCCGCGACGGGGCGCTGGTGGTGGAGGACGACTACGACTCCGAGTTCCGCTACGACGTCGCGCCGGTGCCGGCGCTCGCCTCGCTCGACCGCGACCGGGTGGCCTACCTCGGCACCGCCTCGAAGGCGATCCTGCCGTCGCTGCGGCTGGGCTGGACCGTCGTACCGGACGGGCTGCTCGACGCCTTCGACGGCCACCGGTCGATCACCCATGACGCCCCGCCGTGGCCGGTGCAGCGGGCGCTGGTCACCCTCCTCCGAGACGGCTACGTCGACGCCGTGGTCCGCTCCGCGCGCCGGGTCTACGCCGAGCGGGCGCCGCGGGTGGTGGCCGCGCTCACGCCGTACGCCGACCTGGCGGGGCCGGTGGCCGGCATGTACTCCACCTGGCTGCTGCCGCACGCCCGCGCGGTGCGGGTGCAGCGGGCCGCCGAGGACGCCGGCTTCCGGGTCAACCTGCTGCGCGACTACTGCCGCGCGACGCGGCTCAGCGGGCTGGTTGTCGGCTTCGGTGGCCCGACCGACGCCGAGCTCGACCGGGCGCTGGAGGTCCTGGTGGCGGCGCTCAGCGGGCGACGATCTTGACCGGCCGGCCGGCGACGTAGCCGACCGCGATCTGCACGAGGCCCAGGCCGATCAGCAGCGCGCAGGGGATCGCCCAGCTGTTCGTCGCATCGTGCAGGATGCCGATGAGGAAGGGGCCCGCGGCCGCGATCAGGTAGCCGACGCTCTGCGCCATCGTCGACAGCGACGCGGTGTCGGCGGTCGTGGAGGTGCGCATCGCGAACATCGAGAGCGCGACCGGGAAGACCGCGCCGCCCGCGCCGAGCAGGGCCGCCCACAGCCAGGCGCCGTCGACGGGGGAGGCCCACAGGCCGATCCAGCCGAGCATGGTGATGGCGGTCAGGCCGAGGACGAGGTGGCCCTGGCTCCGCACGCGCACCGCGATCATCGGCGCGATGAAGTAGAACGGGATGCCGATGGTGATGCTCGTGGCGAGCAGCAGGCCGGCTTTCGCGTCGCTGAACCCGGCGTCGGCGAAGAGGCTCGGCAGCCAGCTCATCATCACGTAGGCGTTGAGCGACTGGGTGGCGAAGAGCAGGGTGACCGCCCAGGCGATCGGGTTGCGCCACAGCGAGGCGCCGCGGACGTCGGCCCGCTCGGGGTCGCGCTTGCGGGCGTACGGCGCCCACGCGAGCGCCGCGGCGACCGCGGCGAACGCCCACACGCCCAGGCCGACCCGCCACGAGCCGGCGGCGTCCGCGATGGGGACGGTGGTCGCGGCGCCGACCGCCGAGCCGAGGGAGAGGACGGCGGAGTAGGCGCCGGTCATGGTGCCGATCTTGTCGGCGAAGTGCTCCTTGACGATGGCCGGGATGAGCACGTTGCCGAGCGCGATGCCCGCGCAGGCGACGGCGGTGCCGGCGAGCAGCGCGGGCGTGCCGTCGAGGACCCGCAGGACCAGGCCGAGCGCGATCAGCCCGAGCGCCGCCAGCAGGCCGCGGTCGACGCCGAGGCGGCGGGTGACGACCATCGCCGTCGCGCCCACGGCGGCGAAGCAGAGCACCGGGACGGAGGTCAGCACGCCCTGGGTCGTCGCCGAGACGCCGATGCTGCCGAGGTGGTCGAGCAGGGCTCCGAGACTGGTGATCGCCAGCCTCAGGTTGAAGGCGACGAGCAGGACGGCAACGATGAGACCGAGGCCCGCGCGCCCCCGCGACGTCGTCCTGCCCGAGGCCGAGGGGGTGGCGGCGGACGAGGACGGCGTGTGGACGGACGCGGGCATGTCGCCTAGTGTAGACAGACATCGGATGATTGGACGAAAGGAAGGGCTCATGCCGCTCGCACCCGCGACTCCGGCCTCGCTGGTCGACCAGGCCATCGAGGGCATGCGCGCGCTGCTCGAGAGCGGCGAGTGGGCCGTCGGCACCCGGATCCCGCCGGAGCCGCAGCTGGCGTCCGCGCTGGGAGTCAGCCGCAACACCGTGCGCGAGGCGGTCCGCGCGCTCGCCCACCTCGGCGTCCTCCAGGTCCGCCGTGGCGACGGCACCTATGTCGCCGCCGCCACCGAGATGCAGGCGCTGATGCGCCGCCAGGTCGACCGGGTCGAGATCGAGCACCTGCTCGAGGTCCGGCACGCGATCGAGGTCCGGGCCGCGTCGCTGGCGGCCGAGCGCCGTACCGACGCCGACCTGGCGGTCCTCGACGAGGTCATGGACCGGCGCCGGATCGCCCTGGCCATCGGCGACGGCCCGGGCTTCGTCGCCGCCGACGTCGAGTTCCACGTCGCGGTCGTCGCGGCCGCCCACAACCCGCTCCTCGTCGAGCTCTACGACGGTCTCGTCGACACGCTGCGCGCGAGCATCGAGCCCCCGGCCGGCGACGGCGACCTCGAGGCCGAGCACCTCGCCGTCCTGCGGGCGATCCGCGACGGCGACCCGGCCGCCGCGGCCGCCGTCAGTGCCGAGCTGCTCGATCACGTCGTCCGCTGAGGTTCGAGCTGAGCTGACCGCCGACGATCGCGGTGAGCGCCAGCGCGAACCCGACCAGCTGGAGCGGCCGCAGGGCCTGGTCGAGGACCAGCCAGCCGAGCGCGGCCGCGACGACCGGCGAGAGCAGGCCGAGGAGCGCCGTCGAGGCGATCGGCAGTGAGCCGAGCCCCCGGAACCAGAGCAGGTACGCCGCCAGCCCGCCCACCGCGCCGAGCCACAGGTAGCCGCCCGCGGCCGGTGCGTCGATCGCCGGCGGCGCGCCCTCGACGAGGAAGGTCGTCGGCAGCAGGACCAGCCCGCCCGCGGTCAGCAGCCAGCTCACCAGGACCGGCGAGCTGACGTCGTCCGGACGTCCCCAGCGGCGGGTGAGCACCACGCCCGCGGCCATCGACAGCGCCCCGCCGACACCGAGCAGCAAGCCGATCGGGTCGAGCGCGGCGTCGGGGCCGAGGACGACGAGCGCCACGCCCCCCGCGCCCGCCAGCGCCCAGCCGACCTTGGCCACCGTCGGCCGCTCGCCGAGCAGGGGCAGCGCGAGCGCGATCACGAGCAGCGGCTGGACCGCGCCGACCGTCGCCGCGACGCCGCCGGGCAGTCGCTCCGCCGAGGCGAACAGCAGCGGGAAGAAGAGCCCGATGTTGAGCGTCCCCAGGACCAGAGCCCGCCACCACCACACGCCCTGCGGCAGCCGGCGCAGGACCACGAGCAGGAGCAGGCCCGCGGGCAGAGCACGCAGTAGGCCGGCGAAGAGCGGGTGGCCGGCGGGGAGCAGCTGGGTGGTGATCAGGTAGGTCGTGCCCCAGACGGCGGGCGCGAGGGCGGTCAGCGCGGTGAGGCCGGCGTCGCCGGTCGTCCGGGTGCCGGTGCTCGTGCCGGGGAGCGGGAGGGTCGTGGTCATGCCTCCAGCGTCGGCGCTGCTGGTCGATGAGTCCAACACATGCTTTTCATCTGATTGATCGTGATTCACGATAGATCCGTGGAGCTTCAGCAGATGCGGTACGTCCTGGCGGTGGCCGAGCACGGTTCGTTCACGCGGGCGGCCGAGGCGTGCTTCGTCGTCCAGTCGGCGCTCAGCCACCAGATCGCCCGGCTGGAGCAGGATCTGGGCGTCCGGCTGTTCCACCGCACGAGTCGCCAGGTGCGGTTGAGCGCCGCCGGCGCGGCCTTCGTGCCGATCGCGCGGCAGTGCCTCGACGCGGCCGACCGGGCGCGGGCGGAAGCGGCGGCCGCGGTCGGGGAGATCCGGGGGCCGCTCTCGGTGGGAGTGATCCCGACGGTGGCGGCGGTCGACGTACCGGAGGCGTTGCGGGCGTTCCGCGACAGCCACCCCGGCGTCCAGGTCCGGCTGCGGGCCGGCGGCAGCGAGGAGTTCCTGCGGCAGGTCGCCGACGGAACGCTCGACCTGGCGTTCATCGGACTCCCGGACGGCTGGGAGATCACCGGCGTCGGCAGCCACCTGCTCGCCCGCGACCACCACCGTGCCGTCGTCGGCCCGGACCACCCGCTCGCGGGCCGCAAGCGGCTGACGCTCGAACGGCTCGCCACCGAGACCTTCGTCGACTTCCCGCTGGGCACCGCGGGCCGCGAGCAGACCGACCGCGCCTTCGCCGAGGCCGGCCTGGCGCGCGAGGTCGCCTTCGAGGCCAGCGACGTGCTGCTCATGGGGCGGATCCTCGGCGCGGGGCTCGGCGTCGCTCTGCTCGCCTCCACGTTCGTGCCTCAGCTGCCCGACCTGGTCGCCGTCCCGGTCACCCACGCGCCGGCACGCACCGAGCACGTCATCTGGAGCAGTTTCGGCCCGGCGCCGGCAGCGGCGGCGCTGCTGGCGCAGCTGGGGGTGGTGGTCTGACGGTGTGGGAATCCCCGCTTCAGCGGGGATTCCCACACTTCCTGACGGTTGCAACCGTCAGGAAGCGCAAGTTTCCGGCAGGAAGTACGACGCGGCGGGGACCTCTGCGGGGTTCGCCGAGCGCTCAGACCGCCCAGTCGTCGTTCCAGCCCTCGATGGCGCTCGCGGGGCGGGTGGCCGGGCCGGTGTAGACGGCCGACGGGCGGATCAGGCGGCCCGTGGTCTTCTGCTCGAGGATGTGCGCCGACCAGCCGCCGGTGCGGGCGCAGGTGAACATCGAGGTGAACATGTGCGGCGGGACTTCGGCGAAGTCGAGGACGATCGCCGCCCAGAACTCCACATTGGTCTCCAGCACGCGGTCGGGACGGCGCTCGCGGAGCTCGGCCAATGCGGCCTGCTCCAGGGCCTCGGCGATCTGGTAGCGCGGGGCGCCCAGCTCCTTGGCGGTCCGGCGGAGCACGCGGGCCCGCGGGTCCTCGGCGCGGTAGACGCGGTGGCCGAAGCCCATCAGCCGCTCGCCGGAGTCGAGCAGGTTCTTGACGTACGCGCGGGCGTCGCCGGTCTTCTCGACCTCCTCGATCATGTGCAGCACGCGCGACGGCGCGCCGCCGTGCAGCGGGCCGCTCATCGCGCCGATCGCGCCGGAGAAGGCCGCGGCGACGTCGGCGCCGGTCGAGGTGATGACGCGCGCGGTGAACGTCGAGGCGTTCATGCCGTGCTCGGCGGCCGACGACCAGTACGCGTCGATCGCGTGGGCGTGCTTCGGGTCGGCCTCGCCGCGCCAGCGGATGAGGAACTTCTCGGCGAGCGTGCGGCCCTCGTCGACGATCCGCTGCGGTACGACGGGCAGGTGGAGGTCGCGCGCCGACTGGCCGGCGTACGACAGGACCATGACGGCGACGCGGGCGAGGTCCTCGCGGGCCTGCTCGTCGCTGATGTCGTAGGTCTGGCCGAAGCCGAAGGCCGGCGCGAGCATCGCGATCGCGGCCTGGACGTCGACGCGGACGTCACCGGTGTGGACCGGCAGGCTGAACGCCTCGGCCGGCGGCAGGCCCGGGGTGAACCGGCCGTCGATGAGCAGGCCCCAGACGTTCTCGAAGGGCACCCGGCCGACCAGGTCCTCGATGTCGACGCCGCGGTAGCGCAGCGCCGAGCCCTCCTTGTCGGGCTCCGCGATCTGGGTCTCGAAGGCGACGACGCCCTCCAGTCCGTGGTGTACCTCAGGCATCGGCGTCTCCTTCGCAAGCGTGGGGCGGGCGCCCGTCTCCGGACGACCCGCAGGCCATCCGGCATTCTGCCCCAGGCTCCCGAGCGTGCCCTAGGTTGGGGCCATGCTCGGAGACGAGAAGGACCCGCACGACCTCGCCGCGCTCCGTCGGGAGTACGGCGCGCGCGGGCTCGGCGAGGCCGACGCGCCGGCCGAGCCGTGGACGCTGTGGCAGGACTGGTTCGACGCCGTCGTCGCCGCCGGCATCCACGAGCCGAACGCGATGGTGGTGGCCACCGTCGACGCCGACGGGACGCCGTCGGCGCGGATGGTGCTGCTCAAGCGGGTCTCGCCGATCGGCCCCGACGACGGCTTCACGTTCTTCACCAACACCGCCTCCCGCAAGGGCGAGGCGCTCGCCCACGAGCCGCGCTGCGCGCTGCTCTTCCCCTGGCACCCGCTGGAGCGGCAGGTGCGGGTCGAGGGCGAGGCGGTCCCGCTGGCGGCCGATGCGGTCGCGGCGTACTTCGCGACCCGCCCGCGGGCCGCCCAGCTGGGCGCGTGGGCGTCACCGCAGTCGCAGGTGGTGAGCGGCCGCGACGTGCTCGACCAGGCGTACGCCGACGCCGAGGCGCGCTTCGGCGACGACGTCCCGGTGCCGCCGGCGTGGGGCGGCTACCGGGTCCGCCCGACGTCCTTCGAGTTCTGGCAGGGGCGGCAGAGCCGCCTGCACGACCGGCTGCGCTACACCCGCACCGGCGACGACTGGGCCAGGGAGCGGCTCGCGCCCTGAGGCGTGTCGGTGGCGCCGTCGTCGTGGTGGGAGGCGGCGTACAGCACGCCGATGACGACCAGGACCAGGATCACCGCGACCAGGATGAGCGTCTGGGTCCGGTCGGCCGTGGCCGCAATGGCCGTCGATCCCGACCGGCGGCGCCGGCGACGCTGGCGGCCGTCGAGTCCGGGAACGGTGCCGGCGCCGTCGAGCGGCTCGAAGTGGGGGACGGGGTGCGGGGTCGCCACGATCTCGCGGAACTCGTCGTGGGTGGGGCGCGCCGGCTCGACCTCGGGCTCCTCGGGCTCCTCGGGTTCCTCCGCCTCGACCTCGAGCTCCGGCTCCGGCGCGGGCTCCGGGTCCGCCGCGGTGAGCGGCTCGAACCGCGGCACCTCCCGCGACGGGATGAGCAGGCTGCGGAACTCCTCGTCGTGCTCTGACACGGGCGCTGACGCTACCGGCTCCGGCGCCGGCGTGTCAGGGAGCGTCACGTGCGGACGCCCCGCGGTGGGCCACGCGGCCGCGTCGATGGTCTCCAGGACGACGAGCAGCGCCTGCGGCGTGGGGCGGAGGTGGTCCGGCCCGACGATGGCGCGCGCGATGACCTCCGACGCGAACGGTGGGAAGCCGGGCAGCACCGCGGCGGGCGCGGCCGGCTCGGCGCCGGGCTCCGCGCCGGTCAGGGCGCGATAGGCCAGCCGGCCCAGCGCCTCGACGTCGTCCTCGTCGACGCGGACCAGGAGCCCGATCGCCTGGTCGGGCGGCAGCGGTTCGGGCGCGGCGGCGGCGAGGAGGTCCAGGAGCTGGGCGCGCGCGTCGGCGGTCCACCACCCGGGGGTCATGGCCAGCATCCTGCCCCGGCGCCGCCCTCCCCGTGGTCGATTCGGCGAGACGCCGGTCAGCGCCCGGCGGCGTCGAGTGCGGCGGCGGTGAGCCCGCGGCCGAGCTCGAGCAGCTCGCCCGCGCGGTGGAAGTCGAGGGTCCGGGCGGCGCCGAGCGGCACCGTGACCAGGACGTCGGGCGGCAGCGCCGCCAGCCGGTAGCGGGTGATCAGGCTCTGCATCGCGTCGAAGGAGAGCGAGACGACCTCGGAGGTCCGCACGTCCGGCCGGACGTCGACCTCGCCCGCCGGCGCCTCCGCGGGCGCGTCGAGCGTGCCGATCGGCACCACGTCGGCGAGCTCCTCGCCCTCGGCGTCGCCGCGGCGGAACCGACGACGCAGCTCGCCGGCCCACTCGGCCCGGCGTACCGAGAAGCCGCGGGCGGGGGACGCCGGCTCGTGCGGCTCGCGCGGACCCTGCAGCGACACCGCGACGGTGAAGTCGGCGGCGGCCGCGGCAGTCGGGTCGAGGGGGAGCGGGTTGAGGAGACCGCCGTCGACGAGGATCCGGCCGTCGACGACGGCGGGCGTGAACAGCCCCGGGATCGCGATCGACGCGCGGATCGCGGGGATGAGCGGGCCGCGCTGGAACCACACCTCGCGCCGCGCGGCGAGGTCGGTGGCGACGGCGGTGAACGGGATGGCGAGGTCCTCGATGAGGACGTCGCCGACGATGTCGTCGAGCGCCGCCATCAGCCGCTCGGCGGTGGCCGCGCCGCCGCCGGACCAGGTCGGGTCGGCCAGCCGGATCGCGCGGCGCTGGGTGAGCGTCGACGCCCAGGCCGCGAACTCCTGGTCCTTGCCGGCCGCGACCAGGCCGCCGACCACCGCGCCCATCGACGTCCCGGAGACCGCGACGATTTCGTGGCCGCGGGCGCGCAGCTCCTCGACCGCGCCGAGATGGGCGTACCCGCGGGCGCCGCCGGAGCCGAGAACCAGTGCCACGCGAGCCATGGCGCCATTGTCATGGGGAGGCGGTGAGATCGGGCGACATAGCCCCACGAGCACGGTGTCGTTGTGCTCACATGGGCCGTCTGCGAACCCTCACCAGAACCAGCCTCGCGCTCGGGGTCGCGGGCGCGGGTCTCGCCGCGCTACCGCAGCCTGCGACGGCCGACCCTGCACCGGCGCCGGTGACGGTCGACCAGCGGTTCACGACGTCCGACGGCGTCGAGCTGCAGACCACGCTCACCAGCAGCGGCCCGGTGACCGCGAAGCCGACGGTCGTCGAGTTCTCGCCGTACGGCGACGGGAGCACCACGCTCGACGTGACCTCCGACTACAACTACCTGCTCGTCCAGCTCCGCGGGACCGGCGACAGCGACGGCTCCTTCGACGCGCTCGGGCCGAAGAGCCAGCGTGACGTCGTCGAGGTGCTGCGCTGGGCGTGCGACCAACCGTTCAGCGACGGGCGGTTGGCGCTCAACGGCTTCTCGGCGAGCGCGATCGTGCTCTACAACTCCTGGCACACCGAGCTGCCGTGCGTGAAGGCCGCGATCATGCGCTCCGGCACCCATGAGCTCTACCGCGACCTGCTCGTCCCCGGCGGCCTGATCAACCTGGTGCCCGGCGCCGGCGTGCTCGCGATGATCGGCGCCCCGGCGCTGCTGCAGGGCGTCGACCGGCTCCGGCGCGACCCGGCGTCCGCGCTGGACGTCGTCGGCGGGCTCTTCTCCAGCGGGATGAACGCCTCGCTGCTGCACCCGAGCCTCGACGCGTGGTGGCAGCAGCGCGGCTGGCGCGGCGACGCCAACGACATCCCGGTGCTGATCGTCAACGGCTTCTACGACGTCGAGTCGCGCGGCGCCTTCCAGGCCTACCAGGCGTTGCGGGCCGACGGCGCGCACCTGGTGATGGAGGGCGGTCACGACGGCACCCCGGCCGGCACCGACGGCGGCGTCGGCGAGGCGCACGCCTGGCTCGACCACTTCGTGCGCGGTGTCGACAACGGGATCGAGAGCGCGCCGCGGGTGAGCCTCCTGCTCGCGAAGGGCTCGCGCTCGTCGTACCTGGCGGGGCAGTGGGCGCGCGTCGACGCCGCCGACTGGCCGGTGCCCGGCACCCGCTGGGCGAGTCTCGAGCTGACGCCGGGCCGTGGCCTCTCGCCGACGCCGACGGCCAACGGCGTCAACCGCTCCTACCTGACCGTGCCGACGCTGCCGACGATGACCGACGTCCCCAACGCCGCGATCCTCGAGGCCGGCGGCGCCAAGGCCCTCACCGGCGCGCTGCCGCTGCTCGCGCAGAGCGACCTCGCCCTGGTCGAGGGCGTCACCGGGCTGTCGTTCACGACCGACCGGCTGGCCGCGGACGTCGACCTCGCCGGCCCGCTCGCCCTCGACCTCTCGCTCGCCACGACGACGCCGAACTCGGGGATCTGGGCGGTCCTGTCCGACGTCGCCCCTGACGGCACCTCGAACCCGCTCACGGTCGGCCGGCTCTCGACCACCTATCCGGGCGTCGACCTGGCCCGGTCGCTGGTGGTCGACGGCGACGTCGTCCAGCCGTACGGCGACTACGCGAACCCCGCGCCGGCCCGCGCCAAGCCCCGTCGCTACCAGGTCGAGCTCTGGCCGGTCGGCAACCGGTTCCGGGCCGGCCACCGGATCCGGATCCAGCTGCTCGGCACCTCCCTCGCCTCGCCGCTCGCCCTGCCGGCCCTGCACACGGTCCAGATCGGGGGCGCGGACGGCGCCGTCCTGCGGGTGCCCGTGCTGCCCGGGAGCGACCTGGCGGCCGCGCTGCCCTGAAAACCAGTTGTGAGTGAGTGCTCACTCATTCATACTGGGCGGCATGCCCCCTCGCGCCGCGCCGCTCGCCCCCGAGGAGCGCCGTGAGGCGCTCATGTCGGCGACGCTCCCTCTGCTCTACGACCACGGGCGCGCCGTCACCACCAAGCTGATCGCCGAGGCGGCCGGCGTCGCCGAGGGCACCATCTTCCGGGTGTTCGCGTCGAAGGACGAGCTCATCGACGCGACCGTCCGCAAGGCCTTCGAGCCCGGCCAGATGCAGCGCGACATGGCCGACATCCCCGCCGACGCGACGCTCGAGGAGCGGGCGCTCGCCCTGGTCACGATCATGCAGCGGCGCTTCGCGAAGTCCTTCCTGCTGCTCCAGCGGCTCGGCATGAACGGCCCGCCCGAGCCGCCCTCGCAGAAGGGGGAGTGGGTCAAGCGCGTGGAGCGCACGAACCAGGCGATGGCCGACCTGCTCAGCCCGTTCCAGGACCAGCTCACCCTGCCCGTCGCCGACGTGGTGCGCACACTGCGGCTGCTGACCTTCTCCGGCACCCACCCCAAGTTCACCGGCGGTGACCTGCTCACCGCCGAGCAGATCGTCGACACCGTGCTCTACGGAGTCGTACGACGTGAGGAGACCACCTGATGCTCAAGCGACTCCTGCAGACCTATCTGCAGCCCTACAAGGGCTGGCTCACCGCGATCGTGCTGCTCCAGTTCACCGCGACCGTGGCGATGCTCTACCTGCCCAGCCTCAACGCCGACATCATCAACAAGGGCGTGGCCCGCGGCGACACGAGCTACATCATCCGCATCGGCGCGATCATGCTCGTCGTCGCGCTGGTCCAGGCGGCGTGCTCGATGACGTCGGCCTGGTTCGGCGGGCAGGCCGCGATGGCGTTCGGGCGCGACCTGCGCAAGGCCGTGTTCGGGCGGATCGGCAGCTTCTCCGCGCGGGAGGTCTCGACCTTCGGGGCGCCGTCGCTGATCACGCGAGCGACCAACGACGTCCAGCAGGTCCAGATGCTCGCGATGATGACCTGCCTGATGGCCGTCACCATCCCGATCATGATGGTCGGCGGCGTGATCATGGCGATGCGCGAGGACTTCGGGCTGTCCTGGCTGGTCGTCGCCGTCGTCCCCGTCCTCTTCATCTGCATCGGCCTTGTCGTCTCGCGGATGGTGCCGGCGTTCCGTCAGGTCCAGGAGCGGCTCGACGACGTCAACCGGGTGCTGCGCGAGCAGATCACCGGCATCCGCGTGGTCCGCGCGTTCGTCCGCGAGCCCTACGAGACCCGTCGCTTCGACGAGGCCAACGACGACCTGACCGCGGTGTCGCTGCGGGCGGGCCGCTGGATGGCGCTGATGTTCCCGCTCGTCATGGCGGTCTCGAACGTCGCCAGCGTCGGCGTGATCTGGTTCGGCGGGCACCGCGTCGACAGCGGTGCGATGCCGGGCGGCGTCGGCGCGCTGACCGCGTTCCTGGCCTACCTGATGCAGATCCTGATGTCGGTGATGATGGGCACCTTCATGCTGATGATGGTGCCGCGCGCGGCCGTCAGCGCCGACCGGATCGGCGAGGTCCTCAGCACCGACACCAGCGTCGTCCCGCCGGCCGCGCCGGTGACCAGCGTCGACGTCGCCGGCCACCTCGACATCGAGGGCGTCGGCCTGACCTATCCCGGCGCCGAGGCGCCGGTGCTGCGCGACGTCACCGTCCACGCCCGGCCCGGCCAGACGATCGCCGTCATCGGCTCCACCGGCGCCGGCAAGACCACCCTGGTCAACCTGATCCCGCGGCTGCTCGACACCACCCAGGGGCGGGTGCTCGTCGACGGCGTCGACGTCCGCGAGCTCGACCCCGACCTGCTCTGGTCGAAGATCGGCCTGGTGCCCCAGCGGGCCTTCCTGTTCTCCGGCACGATCGCCTCCAACCTGCGCTACGGCCGGCCCGAGGCCACCGACGAGGAGCTGTGGGAGGCGCTCGAGATCGCCCAGGCCGCCGACTTCGTGCGGGAGATGCCCGAGCAGCTCGACACCGCCGTCGCCCAGGGCGGTACGACGGTCTCCGGTGGCCAGCGCCAGCGCCTGGCCATCGCCCGCGCCCTCGTCCGGCGTCCCGAGATCTTCCTCTTCGACGACGCGTTCTCGGCGCTCGACGTGGCCACCGACGCCCGCCTGCGTGCGGCGCTCAAGCCGGTGACCCGCGAGGCGACGGTGCTCATCGTCGCCCAGCGGATCGCCACCATCCGCGACGCCGACGTGATCCTCGTGCTCGAGGACGGCGAGGTCGTCGGCCAGGGCACGCACGACGACCTGCTCGCCGACAACGAGACCTACCAGGAGATCGCGGCCTCACAGGGCATCAAGGGAGAGGAGGTGCTCGCATGAGCGGCAAGACCATGAAGCAGACCGAGCGCATCGTGCAGACCGGCGGCCCCGGCCGCGGCCCGATGGGCGGCATGGTCGGCCAGAAGGCCGACGACTTCAAGCAGTCCGCGCTGCGCCTGCTCGCGCTGCTCCGGCCCGCACGCGGCCGCGCGGTCGCCGTCCTGCTGCTCGGGATCGGCTCGGTGGCGTCCGTCGCCGTCGGCCCCTACCTGCTGGGCAAGGCGACCGACGCCGTCTTCAACGGCTTCATCGGCGAGCAGTTCCCCAGCGGGATGTCGAAGGCCGACGCCGTCTCCGAGGCCGCGTCGCGCGACAGCAGCTTCGCCGACTTCCTGCGCGGGCTCGACTTCATCCCCGGCGTGGGCGTCGACTTCGACAAGGTCGGCCACATCCTGCTGCTGACCTTGTCGGTCTACGTCGGCGGCCAGGTGCTCGGCTGGCTGCAGGGCTTCCTCGTCAACGACATCGTCCAGGCGACCGTGCGCCGGATGCGCACCGACGTCGAGGAGAAGATCCACCGGCTGCCCCTGGCCTACTTCGACAAGCAGCCGCGCGGCGAGCTGCTCAGCCGGGTCACCAACGACATCGACAACGTCGCCCAGAACCTCCAGCAGACGATGAGCCAGCTGCTCACCTCGCTGCTGATGGTGGTCGGCGTGCTCGGCATGATGTTCTGGGTCTCGCCGCTGCTCGCGGTGATCGCGCTCGTCTCGGTGCCGCTGGCGATGTTCGCCACCGGCCGGATCATGAAGCGCTCGCAGAGCCAGTTCATCAACCAGTGGCGGCAGACCGGCCGGCTCAACGCCCAGGTCGAGGAGTCGATCTCTGGGCACGCGCTGGTCACCGTCTTCGGCCGCCGCAAGGCCGTCGAGGCGGAGTTCGACGAGGCCAACGAGCAGCTCTACCAGTCGTCGTACCGGGCGCAGTTCATCAGCGGCCTGGTGATGCCGGTGATGATGCTGATCGGCAACCTCAACTACGTGGTGATCGCCGTCGTCGGCGGCCTGCGGGTCGCGTCGGGCAACCTGTCGCTGGGCGAGGTGCAGGCGTTCATCCAGTACACCCGGATGTTCACGCAGCCGATCACCCAGATCGCGTCGATGGCCAACCTGCTGCAGTCGGGCGTCGCGTCGGCCGAGCGGGTCTTCGAGCTGCTCGACGCGGAGGAGGAGGTCGACTCCTGGGCCGGCAGCGGGCTGTCCGCCGCTGCGCCGGAGACGCGCTCGGCCCCGACCGCCGGCGAGGTGGCGTTCGAGCACGTGGCGTTCTCCTACGACGCCGACGAGCCGCTGATCGAGGACCTCTCGCTGGTCGCGCACCCCGGGCAGATGGTCGCCATCGTCGGCCCCACCGGCGCCGGCAAGACCACGCTGGTCAACCTGATCATGCGCTTCTATGAGCTCGACCGCGGCCGGATCACGCTCGACGGCACCGACATCACCGCGCTCACGCGCGCCGAGCTGCGCAGCCGGATCGGGATGGTGCTGCAGGACACCTGGCTCTTCGAGGGCACCATCCGCGACAACATCGCCTACGGGCGGCCGGATGCGACCGATGACGAGATCCGCGCGGCCGCGCGGGCGACGTACGTCGACCGGTTCGTGCACTCGCTGCCCGAGGGCTACGACACCAAGGTCGACGACGAGGGCTCGAATCTGTCGGCCGGCGAGCGCCAGCTGATCACCATCGCCCGGGCGTTCCTGGCCCAGCCGGCGCTGCTGATCCTCGACGAGGCGACGTCATCGGTCGACACCCGCACCGAGCTGCTGCTGCAGCAGGCGATGGCGGCACTGCGCACCGACCGGACGTCGTTCGTCATCGCGCACCGGCTCTCGACCATCCGCGACGCCGACCTCATCCTGGTGATGGAGCACGGCCGCATCGTCGAGCAGGGCTCGCACGCCGAGCTGCTCGAGCGCGACGGGGCGTTCGCCCGGTTGCACGCGGCGCAGTTCGCGGCCGCGGCGGTCTGAGGCTCTCCCCGACGTGACGTCATTCGTTCTGTGGGCTCTCACCCACAGGACGAATGACGTCAGCGATCTCAGCGCCGCAGCACCCGGCGCGCGAGCAGGTTGCCACCCAGCTGGATGGTCATCACCATCGCGACCAGCACCACGATCGACGCCCAGATCACGACGTCGTCGAACTGCCGGAAGCCGAACCGCTGTGCGAAGGCGCCCAGCCCGCCGCCCGCGATGACACCGGCCATCGCGGTCATGTCGACGATCGCGACATAGGCGAAGGTGAAGCCGAGCAGCAGCGGCCCGAGGGCCTCGGGCACGAGCACGGTGAAGGTGATCCGTGCCCGGCTGGCGCCCATCGCGCGAGCGGCCTCGATGATGCCGGGGCTGACGGTGACCAGGTTCTGCTCGACGATCCGGCTGATGCCGAAGATCGCGGCGATGGTGATCGCGAAGGTCGCCGCGCGGATGCCGATGCCGGTGCCGACCACGTGCCGGGCCAGGGGCTGCAGCGCCGCGACGAAGATGATGAACGGGATCGGCCGGAAGAAGTTCACCAGCACGTTGAGGACGACGGCGACCGCGCGGTTGGCGTAGAGCCCGCCCTTGCGGGTCAGGTAGAGCCCGAGACCCAGCCCGAGCCCGAGCAGTCCGCCCAGGACCAGGGCGAGGGTGGCCATGACGAGGGTCTCGCCCGCGGCCTGCCAGAAGTCCGGCTGCAGCTCGCCGAAGCGGGTGTCGATCTGGGCGATCATCACGCCACCTCCGTCCACGCCACGACCGGCGTGATCTCGGCGAGTGCGGCGTCGACCGCCGCGTCGTCGCCGGTGAGCGCCAGGGTCAGGTTGCCGAAGCTGCTGCCCCGGATCTCCTCGATGCCGCCGTAGACCAGCTCGAACTCCACGCCGTGGCGCAGGAAGGCCGCGAACGCCTCCGACTGGCGCACGCTCGTGCTGCGGAACGCGAGCCGGACGAACCGGCCCGGGTGCCGCTCGCGGAGCGCGGCGACGACGTCCGGGGCGGGCAGGTCGTCGACGACGGTGCCGACGAAGCGACGGGTCACGTCGTGCTGCGGGTCGGCGAAGACGTCGAGGACGGCGCCCGTCTCGACCACCTTGCCGGCCTCCATCACCGCGACCCGGTGGGCGATCCGTCGTACGGCGTCCATCTCGTGGGTGATGAGCAGGACGGTGATCCCGAGCTCGCGGTTGACGCGCGCGAGCAGGTCGAGGACGTCGCGGGTGGTATCGGGGTCGAGGGCGCTGGTGGCCTCGTCGGCCAGCAGCAGCCGCGGGTTGGTGGCGAGCGCCCGGGCGATGCCGACGCGCTGCTTCTGGCCACCGGACAGGTCGCTGACATGGGCGTGGGCCTTGTCGGCGAGGCCGACGAAGTGGAGCAGCTCGGAGATCCGCCGCTGCTGCTCGGCCTTCGCGACGCCCGCGACGGTGAGCGGGAACGCGAGATTGCCCCACACCGTGCGGGAGTCCATCAGGTTGAACTGCTGGAAGACCATCCCGATGCCGAGCCGCAGCTCGCGCAGGCCCTTCTCGGAGAGCGCGGTGACGTCGACGCCGTCGACGACCACGCTGCCCGAGGTGACCGGCTCGAGCGCGTTGACGAGCCGGACCAGCGTGGACTTCCCGGCGCCGGAGTAGCCGATGATCGCGAAGATCTCGCCCCGCTCGACGCTGAGGTCGACGCCGTCGACCGCGCGGTGGGGCGAGTCGCCCCGGCGGGCGCCGGGGAACTCCTTGACCACACCGCGCAGCTCGACGAGCGGCGCCTCGGTTGCTGCAGCGGTCACTGCTGCTCGCGGATCTGCTTCTCGACGTCGTGCAGGCTCTGCTCGAGGTCCGCCTGGCTGATCGTCACGAACTTCGCGGTGCCACCGGACGCCTCGTCGACGCCGTCGAGCACCGACTGGGTCTGCTGGTAGATCTCGACCAGCTTCTTCAGCGCCGGGTTGTCCTTGTCCTCGGCGCGGACCGCGAAGATGTTGACGTAGGGGACGGCCTTCGGGTCCTTCGGGTCGTCGACGGCGATCGCGTCGCCGAACGTGAGGCCCGCGTCGGTGACGAAGTCGTTGTTGATGATCGCCGCGGCCACGTCGGGCAGCGACGTCGGCGTCAGGTCGGCCTGGATCGCCTTCACCTGCACGCGCGAGGCGGCCTTGTCGACGTCGGCGACGGTGGAGAAGATCGAGCCGCCGTCCTTGAGCTTGATCAGGCCGGCCGACTGCAGCACGAGCAGGCCGCGGGCCTGGTTGGAGTCGTCGTCCGGGACGACGACGGTGGCGCCGTCGGGGATGGAGGCCACGTCGTCGTACTTCTGGGAGTAGAGGCCGAGCGGGTAGATCGCGGTCGAGCCGAGCGGCACCAGGTCGTCGTCGTTGGCGACGTTGTACTGCGCCAGGTAGACGATGTGCTGGAACTGGTTGGCGTCGAGCTCGCCCTCGTGCAGCGCCGGGTTGGGCAGCTCGTAGGAGTCGAAGTTGCGGACCTCGAGCTCGATGCCGGCGTCCTTCGCGGCCTTCTCGAAGGTCTTCCAGTACGGGTCGCTGGCGCCCGCCGTGCCGAGCACCACCTTCACCGGCTTGCCGTCGGCGAGCGCCGTCTTGCCGTCGCCGGTCGCGCGCTGCGCGTCGTCGCTGCCGCGGTTGAGGAAGAAGACCGTCGCGCCGATCACGGCGAGGACGACGACCGCCACGCCGATCAGCAGCGGCAGGCGGGACTTGGGGGCTTCGAGGAGGGGGATCTCGTCGGACATGCCTGGCTAAAGGACACAAACTTGCTCGACATTCCCCGGGGGCACGTTGGCTGCGTCACAGCCGCGGGGTCAGGAGGCCTGGGCCGCCAGTCGGACGTGGGTGTTGGCGGCGCCGTAGCCGTCGTAGCCGCCGCGCCGCTCGAGCAGCTCGACGCAGAATCCCTGCGGCAGCACGGGCGTGTAGGCGTGCAGCAGCTCGCCGTCGCCGGAGCGGTCGTAGAGGACGTCGTGCGCGCGCAGGTCGGCCAGCAGCGCCGGCTCGAGGTCGAAGCGGGCATCGAGATCGGCGTAGTAGTTGGCGGTGACCGGCATCAGCGGGACGCCGACCGCGCGCAGCCGGCGTATCTCGGCGAGGAGGTCGGTGCAGCGGAAGGCGACCTGCACCACCCCGGACGGCGCCCGCCGGGCGCCCACGTCGGGCACGTTGACGACCAGGCGCAGGTCGCCCGACGCCGGCCGGAAGGCGCGGCTGCGCACCCGGCCGTGCGGGTCGATGAACTCCTCGAGAGTGGCCGGCTCCAGGCCGAGGAGGGTGCGCAGGAAGGCGACCTCCTCGTTGAGCGTGTGGCCGGGGACGGCGACGCCGACGTGGTCGATGCCCGTCCAGCCGTCGTTCGCATCGGTCGCGGGCCCGAAGTCGCGACGCCAGTCGTCGGCCTCGTCGTGCGCCGCGCTGACGAAGACCGGGACGCCGGCCGGCGAGACGATGCCGGGCAGCCGGGTGTCGCCCGTCGTCCGGGTGACGTCGACGCTGGGCCAGTGCAGCGCCCGCGCGCGTTCGGCGACCTGGGCGACGGGGGAGGCGACGATCCCGAGCGCCGGGCCGGTGGCGGCGGCGTTGACCAGCACCTCGGCGGATCCGTTGCGCCAGCGGGCGACCGGCTTGTGGCGGTGCCAGCCGGCGAGCGTGAAGCCCAGGCGGTCGAGCAGGTCGTCGGTCGTCGGGTCGGCCGGGAGCTCGAGGAAGGCCGCGTCGGCACGGGCCGGCGCGGGTGGGGCGACCGGCACGGCGGCCGGGTCGCGGCGGGCGAGGTCGTCCTCCAGGTGGACCAGCGAGCGCAGGCCGTCGCGGGCGGTCGCGGCGGCGGGGGACTCGCGGACGACGTCGCTGAAGACCTCGAGCGAGAGCGGTCCGTCGTAGCCGGCGGCGAGGACGGCCTCGACCACACCGGTCACGTCCATCGTCCCCTGGCCCGGGAAGCAGCGGTGGTGGCGGCTCCACTCGAGCACGTCCATGTCGAGCAGCGGTGCGTCGGCGACCTGGAGGAAGCCGATCCGGTCGCCGGGGACGCCGTCGAGCGCCCGGGCGTCGTCGCCGCGGGAGAGCAGGTGGAAGGTGTCGACCGCGAGCGTCACGGCCGGGTGGTCGGCGTGGCGCACGATGTCCCAGGCCTGGCCGACCCGGTCGACATGGCGTCCCCACGCCAGCGCCTCGAAGGCGAGGACGAGCCCGCGCTCGGCCGCGAGGTCGCCGAGGCGGGCGAGCTGGGCCGCCGACAGGTCGGGATCGTCGACCGCATCGGGCTGCACGTTCGAGCAGAGCAGGACGACGGGCGCGCCGAGCGCGGCGGCGACGTCGAGCTTGCGGGCGACCCGTCGTACGACGGCCGGGAAGTCGTCGGGGCGCACGCCCTCGACGTCGCGCACCGGCTGGAAGAGCTCGATCCGCAGGCCCAGGTCCGCGCACCGCTTCGCGACCTCCGACGGCGTCAGCGGCGACGCGATCAGGTCGTTGTCGAAGATCTCGACGCCGTCGAAGCCGGCGGCCGCGATCGTGTCGAGCTTGGCGGCGAGCAGCCCCGAGAGCGACACGGTGGCGATGCTGCGGCGCAGCCGGGCGTCCGTCATGACGTGAGCTCCGCGAAGTGGCGGGCCATCCGGGCCGCGTCGGCCTGTCGGCCGGTGAACAGCTCGAAGGCGTCGACCGCCTGGCCGACCGCCATGCCGCCGCCGGGGACGACGCGGCAGCCGCGCGCGCGGGCGAGCGCGATCAGCTCGGTCTCGAGCGGGAAGTAGACGACGTCGGCCACCCACAGCCGCGGCTCGACCAGGGCGGGCGCGACGGGCAGCCCGGCGTGGCCGTGCATGCCGACGGGAGTGGCGTTGACGAGCCCCTGGGCGTCGGCGACCGCGGCGGCCAGGTCGCCGACCGGCGTGATCCGCTCGGTCGCGAACCGCTTGCCGAGCCGGATCGCGGCAGCCTCCGCGCGCTCGCCGTCGGCGTCGTGGATCGCGACGTGGGCGGCGCCCTGGTCGAGGAGGGCGTACGCGACCGCCAGCCCGGCGCCGCCCGCGCCGACGACGACGGCCCGGTCGGTGACCGCGTCGGGGAGCGTCGACCGGAAGGCACGTCCCCAGCCGGACCAGTCGGTGTTGTGGCCGATCAGCCGGCCGTCCTCGACGACCACGGTGTTGACGGCGCCGAGGTCGTCGGCGGCCTGCGTGACGTCGTCGAGCAGGGGGAGCACGGCCTGCTTGAAGGGGTGCGTGACGTTGAGTCCGTCGAAGCCGAGGATGCGCGCCCACCGGACCAGCTCCGGCAGGTCGGCGACGCCGAAGCCGCGCGCCTCCGCGTCGATCCGGCGGTAGGTGAGGGCGACGCCGTGGGCCCGCCCCTCGGCCTCCTGCAGCGCGGGGGTCAGCGAGCCGGCGATCCCGGCGCCGACCAGTCCCAGGGAGTACGACGTGCTCATGCCGTCGCCTCCTCGGCGGCCAGGTGGGCCACGTGCTCGACCGCCATCGCGTAGCCACGGGCGCCGCAGCCGGTCACGATCCCGTCGGCGACTTCGGCCACGAACGAGTGGTGCCGGAAGGCCTCGCGACGGTGGATGTTGCTCAGATGGACCTCGACGACGGGGCCATCGACGACGGCGAGCGCGTCGCGGACCGAGACGGAGGTGTGGGAGAGCGCGGCGGCGTTGATGACCACGCCGGCGGCGGTCCGCCGTACCTCGTGGATGGCGTCGATGAGCACGCCCTCGTGGTTGGTCTGCCGGAAGTCGACGTCGAAGCCGAGCCGGTCGGCGGTCTCGAGGCAGAGCTTCTCGATCTCGGTGAGCGTGGCCGTGCCGTAGACCTCCGGGTCGCGCTCGCCGAGCAGGTTGAGATTGGGCCCGTTGAGGACGGCGATCACGGTGCGGCTCGCGTTCATCGGGCCGGCTCCGGCATCGCGAGGGTGGCGGGTGTGATGCGCTGCCGGCCGACCTCGGCGGTCGGGATCCGGTGCGTGCCGGACGGGCCGGTCAGGACCGCGATCGCCGAGATGCCGCAGGCGGCGACGATGAAGGCCGCGACGCGGTACCAGTTGCCGGCGTCGCCGTCGAGCAGCCAGCCGGCGATCGTCGGGGTGAAGCCGGCCAGCGCGAAGCCGAACTGGGTGCCGATCGCCAGGCCGGAGAGCCGGACGGACGTGGGGAAGTACTCGGCGTAGGTCGCGGGCCAGCAGGCGTTAGGCATGCTGTAGACGACGCCGGCCAGCGCGATGCCGCTCGCCAGCACCAGGGGCACGTTGTGCTGGGTGATCGACCAGAGGAAGAGCGTCACGAGGATGCTGCTGCCGAGGAGCCCGGTGACGAAGACCGGCTTGCGGCCGATCCGGTCGGACAGCCGCGCCCACAGCGGGATGGTCACGACGGCGATGACGTTGGCGACGATCGCCAGCCAGAGCATGGTGGTCTTGCTGATCCCGATGCCGTAGTCCTCCGACGTCGCGAGGTTGAGCGCGAAGACAGCGAACATCGTGTTGACGACAGCCACGAAGGCGGCGAAGAAGACGCGGATCACGCCGGCTCGGTGCTCGCGGAAGAGGACGCCGAGCGGCGCCGCCGGGGCGTGGTGACCGGCGTCCTGGCGGGCGGCCTCGCGGTGGAACTCGGGGGTCTCGTCGAGCGTGCGCCGGATCAGGAACCCGATCAGCACGACGACCGCGCTCAGCCAGAACGGGACCCGCCAGCCCCAGCTGAGCAGGGCGTGCTCGGGCAGGACGGCGGCGAGCGGGAGGAACACCGCGGGGGCGAGGATCTGGCCGCCCTGGGTGCCGCTGAGCGTGAAGCTCGTGTAGTAGCCGCGCCGGTCGTCGGGCGCGTGCTCGAAGGACATCGAGTTCGCGCCGGCCTGCTCGCCCGCGGCGGACAGGCCCTGGAGCAGCCGGAGCACGACCAGCAGCGCGGGGGCGAGCAGCCCGACCTCGCCGTACGTCGGCAGGCAGCCGACGAGGAAGGTGGAGACGCCCATCAGCAGCAGGGTGCCGATCAGGATCCGCTTGCGGCCGAGCCGGTCGCCGATGTGGCCCATGAAGAAGGAGCCGATCGGGCGGGCGACGTACGCGACACCGAAGGTCGCGAAGGACGCGATGCTCGCGGCGGTGGCATTGCCCTCGGGGAAGAAGATCTTCGGGAACACGAGGGCGGCGGCGGTGCCGTAGATCGCGAAGTCGTAGTACTCGAGCGCGCTGCCGCACCATGCGGCGAGCGCTGCCTTCCGCGGCGTGCGGGCCGAGTCGAGGTCCTGGACCATCTCGAACTGCCTTTCTCCGTCGCCTCCACTGTGGACGCGAACTGCGCAGGACGCTACGAGTGGCGCCGATCACATGGCAATCGTTTGCCGTTTGTTGCCGTAGGGTGAACCCGTGGCAATTCCGAAGCGGGTCACGATCACCGACGTCGCCGACGCGGCGGGCGTCGCGACGTCCACCGTGTCGCGTGCGCTGAGCAACCCCGACCGGGTCAACGCGACCACGCGCGAGCACATCCTCGACGTCGCCGCCCGGCTCGGCTACGTACCCAACCCGAGCGCCCGCGCTATGAGCTCGGGCCGCACGCACACCTACGCGCTGCTCGTCCCTGACATCACCAACCCCTACTTCGCCGGCGCGATCAAGGGCGCCGAGCGGGCCGCCGCGGCGGCCGGCAAGACGCTCGTCCTCGGCGACACTCAGGAGAGCGCGGCCAAGGAGGGCGAGCTGATCGCCCGCCTCGGGGCCGCCGTCGACGGCATCGTCGTCGCCGCCCCGCGCGGCACCGACGACGACCTCGCCGCCGCCGGCGCCGCCCACCGGCTCGCCCTCATCAACCGCACCCTCCCCGGCGTGCCCGGCGTGCCGTCCGTCGTCGCCGACTACGACGCCGGCACCCGCCAGATCGTCGACCACCTGGTCTCCCTCGGGCACGACGAGCTGGTCTTCCTCGGCGGACCGCACGAGTCTTGGTCGGGCGCGCGACGCTGGGCCGGCCTCCGCGCCGCCGCCTCCGCCGCCGGCATCCGCGCCCGTCGCCTCGGCCCCTACCTGCCCACCCTGCAGGGCGGCCCCGCCGCCGCCGACGCCGCCCTGGCCGCCGGCGCCCGCGCGATCGTCTGCCACAACGACATGCTCGCCATCGGCGTGCTGCGCCGGCTCGCGGCGCGCGGCGTCGCCGTACCGGACGCGGTGAGCGTGGTCGGCTTCGACGACATGTTCGGCGCCGACTTCTGCCAGCCGGCCCTCACCACCCTCGCCGAGCGGACCGAGGACGCCGGCGCCTGCGCGATCGAGCTGCTGCTGCGCCCGCCGTCCGCGACCGGGACGGCGGTCGTCGTACCGACCCAGCTGCGGGTGCGCGACTCCACCGGGGCCCGTTCCTGAGGTGGGCCGTAAATCCCGTTGTGCGCGGTGGGGTTGCGACCTACCGTGGTGGCACACGGGAAAGGAGGTGGTCCGAAGAATGAGTTCTTTCAGGACGCGTGAGGTGGCTGCCCGCTAGCAGCCCCAGCAGTTCGTAAGCGCTGCGCGCGAATTCAACGCAGCCACCCGACCCGCAGGTGAAACCGGGATCGTCCCCCGGCTCGGTCGTTCGACCGCACCTGCGGGTCGCTGCGTTTTTCGGGGTTGGTCCTTCCGGGGTGGGGCGACGGGGCGAGTCGGCGGCCGCCCCGGCTCCGGGGTGAGTCGTGTGCCTGAGAACGCCTGTCGGCGGGTTCTCAGGCACACGACCCTCGTTTCGGCTCGCGGGCGCCTCCCGACGTCCGCCGTTCGCTGCGTCACAGAAAGTTGCCGTCGTCAACCAATTCTCATATGGTTGACGTACAACAACCAATCTTGGTGACGTGAGAACGACGAGAAGAGATGACGACTCGATGACGACCGCCCCTTCGGCTACCGCCGAGCCGGGTCAGATGACCCACCGCGAGATCCTGGAGGCCCTGACCGGGCTCCTGCTCGCCATGTTCGTGGCCATGCTCTCCAGCACCGTGGTGAGCAACGCCCTGCCCGCGATCGTGACCGACCTGCACGGAAGCCAGACCGGCTACACGTGGGTCGTGGTCGCGACCCTCCTGACCATGACGGCGACCACCCCGATCTGGGGCAAGCTCGCCGACCTGTTCAGCAAGAAGCTCCTGGTGCAGGTGGCGCTGGTGATCTTCTCCATCGGCTCCGTGGTCGCCGCGGTGGCGCCCAACATGGGCGTCCTCATCGGCGCTCGTGCCTTCCAGGGCCTCGGCGTCGGTGGTCTCACCGCGCTGGTCCAGGTGGTCATCGCCTCCATGGTGTCGCCGCGTGAGCGCGGCCGCTACAGCGGCTACATCGGCGCGGTCTTCGCGACCGCGACCGTGTCCGGCCCGCTGCTCGGTGGTCTCATCGTCGACAGCCCGCTCGGCTGGCGCGGCTGCTTCATCGTCGGCATCCCGGTGGCGGCGCTGGCGTTCGTCGTCCTGCAGAAGACGCTGCACCTGCCCACGATCAAGCGGGACGTGAAGATCGACTACCTCGGCGCGACCCTGATCATGGCCGGCATCAGCCTGCTGCTCGTCTGGGTCAGCCTCGCCGGCACCAACTTCGACTGGATCTCCGGTACGTCGGCCGGGCTGGTCGCCGCGAGTCTCGTGCTCATCGGCCTGGCGCTGTGGGTGGAGGCGCGGGTCGCGTCCGAGCCGGTCATCCCGCTGCGCCTCTTCCGCGACCGCACCACCGCGCTGGCCACTGCTGCCTCGGTGATGATCGGCGTCGCGATGTTCGGCGCGACGGTCTACCTGAGCCAGTACTTCCAGCTCGCCCGCGGCATGAGCCCCACCGAGGCCGGTCTGATGTCCATCGCGATGGTCGGCGGACTGCTCGTCTCCAGCATCGTCAGCGGCCGGGTGATCACCCGCACCGGCCTGTGGAAGCGGTGGCTGGTCGGTGGCATGGTGCTCGTCATCGCCGGCATCGGGCTGCTCGGCACGATCGACGCGACGACGCCGCTGTGGGTCGTCGGCGCGTGGATGGCGATCACGGGCGTCGGCCTCGGCGCGACGATGCAGAACCTGGTCCTCGCGGTCCAGAACAACACCGCCCCCAAGGACCTCGGCGCGGCCAGCTCGGTCGTCGCGATGTTCCGCTCGATCGGCGGCTCGGCCGGCGTCGCGGCGCTCGGCGCGGTCCTGGCGCACCAGGTCACCGGTGGCGTGAAGGACGGCATCGCCCGGCTGATCCACGCCGGCAAGCTCACGCCCGAGCAGATCCAGCAGCTGCAGCACTCGACCGGCGACATCCCCAAGCTGGCCGACCTGCCCGCCCCGATCCGCGCGATCTACGAGGGCTCGTTCGGTGAGGCGGTGGGCCACCTGTTCACGGTCGCCACGCCGTTCGCCGTCGCCGCCTTCCTCTGCATCCTGTTCATCAAGGAGGTGCCGCTGCGCACCAGCAACGGCCCCGTCGAGTCGGTCTCCGAGCGTGGCGACGAGCCCGAGCTGGAGACCGTGCGATGACCACCGAGGTCGTCGCCTCGCGCAGTGAGGCGCTGACCGCCCTCGAGACCGAGGTCGGTGTGCTGATCCGCAGGATCCGGCGGGTCATCGGCGAGCGGTCCCGGGCGGTGCACGAGGAGCTGCTGCCCGCGTCGTACCTGATGCTCAGCTATGTCAACGAGAGCGGCCCGCTGCGGGCGTCGGCGATGTGCGCGGTGTTCGACATCGACAAGGGCGCGATCAGCCGGCAGGTCCAGCACCTCATCGACCTCGGCCTGATCGACCGGGCGCCCGACCCGGAGGACGGCCGGGCGACCCTGCTCACCGTCAGCGCCGACGGCGTCGCGCGGCTCGACCGCGTCGCGGCCGAGCGTCGCGAGCAGCTCGACGACCGGCTGGCCGACTGGCCGGCCGAGGAGCTGCAGGCGTTCGCGGCCTCGCTGCGGCGCTACAACGACGCGCTCGGCATCCCGGCCGACCGCTGATCGGCTACCGAATCCAGGCGGCAGTGTCCGGCGGCAGCAGCCCGCTCTCGAGCGGGCTGCTGCTGATCAGCACCTCGCCCGCGGGCAGCTCCACCGGCTTCTTCCCGGCATTGAGCACGACCCGCACGCCCGCCCGTCGTACGACGAGCAGGTCGCCCTGTGCCGACGCGACCGTCTCCTCGTCCGCGCCCGCGAACACCTCGCGGCGCAGGGCCAGCGCGCGGCGATAGAACGCCAGCGTGGAGTCCGGGTCGGCCGACTCGGCCTCGACGGTGAGCGGCGCCCAGTCTGCCGGCTGGGGGATCCAGGGCTGGGTGCCCGCCGGCCCCCCGAAGCCGTACGGCGGCGCGTCGCCCGCCCACGGCAGCGGCACCCGGCAGCCGTCGCGGCCGGGCTTGCCGGTGCGGAACCAGGACGGGTCCTGGCGCGCCTCGGGCGGGACGTCGACCTGCTCGAGGCCGAGCTCCTCGCCCTGGTAGAGGTACGCCGAGCCGGGCAGCGCGAGCATGGCCAGCGTCGCCGCGCGGCCCCGGGCGAGGCCGACCGGGCCGCCGCCGTAGCGCGTGGGGTGGCGCTCGACGTCGTGGTTGGACAGCACCCACGTCGGCGCCGACGACGAGCTCGCCACGGCCGCGATCGAACGGGTGATCACGTCGGCGAACTCGGCGGCCGACCACGGCGTCCCCAGCCAGCTGAAGTTGAACGCCTGGTGCAGCTCGTCGGGACGGATGAACAGCGCCATCGACTCAGGCGTCTGGGTCCATGCTTCGGCGACCGCCATCCGCTCGCCCGGGTAGGACTCGAGGACCTTGCGCCAGCGGCGGTAGACCTCGTGGACCTCGGGCTGGTCCCACATCGGCTCGTCGTTGAGGACTCGCTCGACCATCGACTCCTTGGCCTTGGCCTTCTTCTTCAGCGTCGTCGGGTCGGGCTTGCGCTGGTCGCGCAGCGACGCCTCCTTGTAGAGGCCGTGCGCCACGTCGACCCGGAAGCCGTCGACGCCGCGGTCGAGCCAGAAGCGCAACACGTCCTCGAACATGTCGCCGACCTCGGGGTTGCGCCAGTCGAGGTCGGGCTGCGACGTGTCGAAGAGATGCAGATACCAGGAGCCGTCGGTGACCTGCGTCCACGCCGGGCCGCCGAAGACGGAGTCCCAGTTGTTGGGCGGCAGCTCGCCGTGCTTGCCCCGCCCGGGGCGGAAGAGGTAGCGCGCCCGCTCCGGCGAGCCCGGGGCCGCGGCCAGCGCGGCCTGGAACCACGGGTGAGCCGACGAGGTGTGGTTGGGGACCAGGTCGACGATCACCCGCAGGCCGAGGTCGTGGGCGGCGGCGAGCATCCGGTCGAAGTCGGCGAGGTCGCCGAACAGCGGGTCGACGTCGGTGTAGTCGGCGACGTCGTAGCCGTGGTCCTTCTGGGGCGATGTGTAGAACGGCGTGATCCAGAGCGCGTCGACGCCGAGCGCGCGCAGGTAGGGCAGCCGGGCGGTGATGCCGGGGAGGTCGCCGATGCCGTCGCCGGGGGAGGGCATCGCGTCGGCGAAGCTGCGGATGTAGACCTGGTAGACGACGGCGTCGTACCACCACGGGTGGGTGTGGGTCATCGGAACTCCGAGAGGTCGACGGTGAACCAGACGTGCTCGGCGGTGGCGACCACCTCGTCGTTCGGTCCGTAGAGGGTGCTGGCGGTCCACGTCCTGCGGCCCTCGATGGCGCGCACCTCGCCGACGACGACATACCGCTCGGAGGTGCGCGGCAGGCTCCGCACCTCCGCCGTCATCCGGCCGAGCACCGATGGGCGGCCCTCGAGGTCGCTCGACCAGCCGCCGGGGCAGTCGAGCGCCGCCCACGCGACCGGCACCGCGCTCTCGTACGGCGTCCAGGTGCTCGCGACGCGCGCGTCGTCGTCGCCGCTGCGGGCCGGGTCGGGCAGAGGGCCGGCGAAGATCCGCAGCCCGTCGCCGGGACGACGGGCCGGGCCGCAGACGTAGCAGGTGGGGAAGGGATGGCTGCGGTGACCCGCGAACCGTGCCTCGGCATCGGCCGCGAACCGCGCGGACACCGGCGCGACCGGGGTCGGCCGCGTGTCGGCGTACACCGCCTCCGCGACCGGCCGCCCCACGTGGTTGAGGACCGCGCCGCCCGCCGTCGGCTCCACCGTCATCGGGACGTCGAGCGGCGGCGGCTGCATCAAGGTGACCGTCACCGCCGTCCCCAGGCCCTGAGCCGGGAGGGTCGCGGCGAGCGCGCCGGCGGTCCATCCGCCGTTGCCCGAGCGGGGCGGACCGTTGAAGCGATGCGGGACGATCAGCGGCGGGAGGGAGGTCACCCGGCCAGCGTAGGCGGCGGCCCGACACGTCGGAGTGTGCGGTCGTCACGTCCCATGCGACAGAATGTTCGGGTGAGCGACCTGATCGACACCACCGAGATGTACCTCCGCACGATCTACGAGCTGATCGAGGAGGGCATCGTCCCGCTGCGCGCCCGCATCGCCGAGCGCCTGCACCAAAGTGGTCCGACGGTGTCGCAGACGGTGGCGCGCATGGAGCGCGACGGCCTCCTGACCGTCGAGGGCGACCGCCACCTCCAGCTCACCGAGGAGGGCCAGCGCCTCGCCACCCGCGTCATGCGCAAGCACCGCCTCGCCGAGCGGCTCCTCACCGACGTCATCGGCCTCGACTGGGAGCTCGTCCACGAGGAGGCGTGCCGCTGGGAGCACGTCATGTCCGAGACCGTCGAGCGGCGCCTCATCGAGCTGCTCGACCACCCGACCGAGTCGCCCTACGGCAACCCGATCCCGGGCCTCGGCGAGCTCGGCCAGCAGGCCGTCGGCGAGCAGTTCATGGCCGACGTCGAGCCCCTCTCCAAGGCCGCCGGGCCCGAGTCGGCCCGCGCCGTCGTCCGCCGCATCTCCGAGGAGATGCAGAAGGACGACTCGCTGATGAGCGCGATGCGCCGGGTCGGCGCGCTGCCCGACAAGACGATCACCATCCAGGCCACCGCCGACGGCGTGCTGGTCGGTGCGGGCGGCGAGACGGCTGAGATCTTCCCCGAGGCCGCCGACCACATCTTCGTCAAGCGGTTGTAGGCGTTCGGAGGGCGGCCAGGGCGGGCAGCCAGTCGCCCGTCCCCGCCTCCACCCGGTACGACGCCAGCTCGTCGCCCCGGGTCGCCCCGCGGTTGACGATCACCACCGGCACCGCGCGCTGCGCCGCCCGCCGTACGAACCGCAGGCCGCTCATGACGGTCAGGCTCGAGCCGGCGACGAGCAGGGTGCCGGCGGTGTCGGCGAGGGCCTCGACGGCGGCGTAGCAGCGCTCGACGCGCGGCTTGGGGACGTTCTCGCCGAAGAAGACGACGTCGGGCTTGAGTGCGCCCCCGCAGTCGGCGCACGGGGGGACGACGAAGTCGCGGGTCTCGTCGAGGTCGACGTCGCCGTCGGGCCGGACGGCGACCGAGGCGTGGCGGGCGGTCCAGCCCGGGTTGGCCTCCTCGAGGCGCTGCTGGAGCGCGGCGCGGGGCGTCGTACGGCGGCACGCCAGGCAGATCACGTCGGCGATCCGGCCGTGCAGCGCGACGAGCGCGGCGGTGCCGGCGGCCTCGTGGAGGCCGTCGACGTTCTGGGTGATGACCAGGTCGGCGCCGAGGGCGGCGACGGCGTGGTGGCCGGCGTTGGGCTCGGCGCGGCGCATCCGGGACCAGCCGAGGTGGCTGCGCGCCCAGTACCGCTGCTGCGCGGCCGGCCCCGACACGAACTCCTGGAAGGTCATCGGCATCCGTGCCGGCGCGCCCGGGCCGCGGTAGTCGGGGATGCCGGAGTCGGTGGACAGGCCGGCACCGGTGAGGACGACGAGGGGGCCGGTCGCACACCGTTCGAGCGCGGCGTCGCGCTGGCCGACGAGGGTCACCGCTCCAGCGTACGGAGCGGGACGAACAGATAGCGACCGTGGCGCTCGATCCGCGGCCGCTCCAGCGCCGCCTCGCGGGTGACCCGCAGCATCTCGCCGCGCACCGGCCCGACCAGCCGGCCGCCGGGCACCAGCTGCGCGATCAGGTCGGCGGGCAGGTCGGGGGCGTCGGCCGACACCAGGATCCGGTCGTACGGCGCGCCGGCCGGCCACCCGAGCACGCCCAGCTCGGCCAGGTGCAGCTCGATCGTCGGTCGTACCGGACGTTCGGGTCGCATTTCCGGCGTTCTCGCGACCAGTTCGTCCGGTACGACGCCGAGATTGGCCGCCCCGAAGGCGAGCACCTCGGGCACGATCTCCACCCCGACGACCTGCCCGTGCGGGCCGACCAGGTGGGCGAGCAGCGCCGTGGTCCAGCCCGACCCGCAGCCCACGTCGAGGACCCGGTCGCCCGGCTCGGGCGCGAGCAGCTCGAGCATCGCGCGCACGGTCGACGGCTGCGAGTTCGTGACCTCGTGGCCGATGGGCAGGGGCGCGTCCTTCGCGGCGTACCGGCGCTGGCCGGCGGGCAGGAAGCGCTCACGCGGGACGGCGACGAGGGCCGCGCCGACGTCCACGGCTCATCCGTAGCGCAGGCGCGTCCGCTCCCGTGCCTTGGCCGCCTCGACCTCCCGGTTCTTCGGGGGCGCGGCGGTGACGAGGTCGTCGAGCAGGTGCCGGGTGATGTGGGCGATCTCGGCGACGGCCTGGTCGAACACGGCCTGGTTGGCCTGGCTCGGCTTGGTCGCTCCGCTCACCTTGCGGACGAACTGCAGCGCCGCCGCGGTGACCTCGTCGTTCGTGGCGGGAGGCTCGAAGTTGTTGAGGGGGCGGATGTTCCGGCACATGCCACCACCGTACGCCGGGCCACCGTCACAGCTCGAAGAACTGCGCCTTCTCGCCGGTCACCAGGACGACCCGCCCGTCGGGCATCGGTACGGCGCGCACCAGGTCGACGTCGTCGCCGTACTCGACCGCCATCCGGTGCTCGTGCAGCCGCCCCCCGGCCAGCCTGAGCACCGAGAGGTAGCCGACTCGACGGTCGCCGGCCCAGCGCTCGACGACGGTCAGGATCGTCCGGTGCGACGGCAGCCAGGTGAACGTGCGCGGGTCGCCGCCGGCGAGGGCCTGGCTGTCACTGCCGTAGGAGATCGCGTTGACCAGCCGCACGTGCCGCACGTCGCGGACGTAGAACAGCCCGATCCGCGCGCCCCAGCCGCCCCTGCCGTCCGGTCCCTCGCCGACCCCGATCATCCGCGACTTCCCGAGCGGATGGAGGTACGCCGAGAAGCCGGGCACCTTGAGCCCGCCGATCAGCCGCGGGTGGGCGGTGTCGGTGAGGTCGACGGAGTAGAGCGGGTCGACCTGCCGGTAGGTGACCAGGAGGGCGAGGTCGTCGAACCAGCGCACCGACTGCAGCTCCTCGTTGCGGCCGAGGTGGTCGAGCCGGCCGCGCTCGACGAGGTCCTGTGCGTCGCGGGCGAAGGTGACGATCGCGTTGAACGGCCCGGTCTCGCTGCTCGGCGCGACCGCGACCCGCAGCACGCCGCCGGCCTCGTCCATCGACCACCGGTCGCGGATCACGCCCTCCACCTGGCCGGACGCGACGTGCGTGGCCCGGACGCCGTCGAGCGCGAAGTCGAAGAGGTACGACGTGCCCAGGTTGCGGCGGCCGAGCAGCGGGCCGGCCTGGTAGGGGCAGCGGATGCAGTCGACGAAGGCGTTGCCGCTGGTGGCGAGGTAGAGGTGGTCGGCCGACTCGTAAGCGATGTCGGTCTGTCCGGCCAGCGCGATCGCGTCGACCTTCGCCGGGGCGTCGGCCGCGAAGCCGACCACGCTGGTGGTGCCGACCGCGATGGCGTCGGACGGCACGGCGACGTCGCCGCAGTCGAGCAGGTCCGTTGCCTTCCCGTCGTCGACGGCCATCGTCGGCAGCCAGTCGTCGATGGTGCTCCGCTCGACGATGCGGCGGTTCTCGGCCAGCGCCTGCCGGGTGGTGCGGTGGCGGCCGGGGCTGACGAAGTCGAGGTCGGGCAGCGGGCTCGCCAGCACGATCCGGATCGCACTGCCGTGCTGGCGCGCGGACACCAGCCGCGCGTCGTAGGCGACCTGGTCGGAGACCGACGGCTGCGTCGGGTCGGCGAGCGAGACGGTCACGACCCGCGTGCCCGTGTCGCGATGGCCGTCGTCGGCGCCGACGGCGACCAGTGTGTCGCCGCTGAGCAGGATCTCGGCGTCCGCGACCCCGGGGAGCCGGAGCGACCCGAGCCGGCGGGTGGAGGAGCCGGTGACGTCGTACGTCGTGAGCTCGTCGCCGCGCACGACGGCCAGGAGCGTGCCGTCGGTCTTGACCGTGTCGGGCTCGTCGACGCCGGTCTCCTGGACGTTGGTGCCGGTGTCGCTGCTGTTCTGGCGGACGGTGCCGGGCGTGGCGGCCGCGTCGCGCTTCATGCTCAGGGCGCTGAGCGAGGACTCGTAGACCTTCAGGTCCGGCATGCCCCAGCCCCACGGTCCGACCTGGTCGAGCCCGCGGTCGACGTAGGCCCGGAGCAGGTCGGCACACGACTTCGCCGGCGCCAGGTCGGCCTGGAAGGCGACATGCCGCGGCAGGTCGCCGCCGCCACCGGGCCCGGCGCCGGGGCTGCCGCCGTCACCGCCGCCGTCACCGCCGCCCGAGACGAAGACTCCGGTGACGAAGGCGCCGGCGAGCGCGGTCACCACGCCGGCGGAGAGCAGGGGACGCACCAGCAGGCGTCGGCGCGCGCGCGGCCGGCCGTGGGCGGCCGCGAGGATCGCGCGGGTGGGGGCGGGATCGGTGGGGTAGTCGTCCCAGAGTCGTTCGAGGTCGGTCACTTCGTGCCTCCGGACAGGTCGAGGAGGTGGTCGTTGGCGGCGAGATGGGCGAGCGCGCGGGAGAGCCGGCTCTTGACCGTCCCTGGCGGCACGCCGAGCGCCTCGGCGGTCTGCCTCTCCGTGAGCTGGACGAAGTAGCGGAGCACGACCACGTCGCGGGCGGGCTTGGACAGCGCGGCGAGAGCGCGGTGGACGGCGTCGGCGACCGCGATCCGCTCGGCGGTGTCGGGGTGGCCGTGCTGTCCGTGCTGTCCGTGCTGTCCGTGCTGTCCGGGCTGTCCGGGCTGTCCGGGCTGTCCGGGCTGTCCGGGCTGTCCGGGATCGACGGGCTCGGGCGGCACGTCGTACTGACGGTCCTTCCACCAGCGGGTGCGGCGCACGTCGCGCAGGCAGTTGAGGAGCATCCGGTAGACATAGGCGTCACGGTCGTCGGCGCTGCTCACCCGGTCCCAGCCGGTGTAGCAGCGGACCAGCGTGGCCTGGGCGAGTTCCTCGGCCTCGTGCGGGCGCGCGCCGAGGAAGACCGCCGCCCGGACGAGGGTCGGCCAGCTCTGCTCGACGTAGTCGGCGTACGCCTTCTCGTCCTCGGGTTCCACGTGCTCTCCTGCCGGTCGCGCTGAACCTAGGACGCAGCCGACAGGTCGTGGGGTTCCATCGGGATCGGGACCGATGACAGAGTGACCGCCATGGCTGACACCGCACGCCCGTACGACGTCGTCCTCTTCGGGGCCACCGGCTTCACCGGCGGCCTGACCGCCGACTACCTCGCCGCGCACGCGCCGGCCGGCCTGCGCTGGGCGCTCGCCGGGCGCAGCGAGACGCGGCTCGCCGAGGTCCGCGACCGGCTCGGCGTCGACGTACCGCTGCTCGTCGCCGACGCCACCGATGTCGACGCGCTCGCCGAGGTCGCCGCGACCACGAAGGTGGTGGCGACGACGGTCGGCCCCTACCTCGAGTACGGCGGCCCGCTGGTCGCCGCGTGCGCCAACGCCGGCACCGACTACGTCGACCTGACCGGCGAGCCCGAGTTCGTCGACCGGACCTATGTCGAGCACAACGCCGCCGCCGAGGGCTCGGGCGCGCGGCTGGTGCACTGCTGCGGCTTCGACTCGATCCCGCACGATCTCGGCGCATACTTCACGATCCAGGAGCTCGCCCGCGAGCTCGGCGGCGAGATCACCGCGCCGGTGTCGATGCGCGGCGTCGTCCGCGCGGGCGCCGGCTTCTCCGGCGGCACCTTCCACTCCGCCCTCAACGCGTTCGCGCGTGCCCGGCAGATGAAGGAGGCCTCGTCGGCGCGGCGCCGGCTCGAGCCGCGCCCCGAGGGGCGCCGCTCGCGCGCCGTCGCCGGCCGGCCCCGCCGCGACGGCGAGCTCGGCTACTGGCTGCTCCCGCTGCCCACGATCGACCCGCTCGTGGTGGCGCGCAGCGGCGCGGCGCTTCCGTCGTACGGGCCGGCGTTCACCTACTCCCACTTCGCCGGCACCAAGACCCTGCGCTACGCCGCGGGTGGCGCGGTCGGCGTCACCGGTCTCACCCTCGCCGCCCAGGTCCCACCACTGCGCAACGCCCTGCTGAAGCGGGTCCCGCAGGGCGAGGGGCCGTCGGCGCGACGCCGCGAGAAGTCGTGGTTCACCGTCGACTTCGTCGCCTCGTCGAACGGCGCCGAGGTGCGCACCCGCGTCTCGGGCGGCGACCCCGGCTACACCGAGACCGCGAAGATGCTCGCGGAGGCGGCGCTGTGCCTCGCGCTCGACGAGAACCCGAACGTCGCCGGGCAGGTCACCACCGCCACCGCGATGGGCGAGGCGCTGCTCAAGCGGCTGCAGCGGGCGGGCATCACGTTCGAGCGGCGCGCGTAGCGCGGACGACCTCGCCGGTCCCGCCTCCGACCAAGCGCCCGCTCCGGTACGCTCCCCTCGGCGTGGGGGCGCCAAGGGAGGAGTCCGCGGCGGCGGTGGGGGATCGGCGCCGGGACCTTGACGGGAGGGAGTCCCGGCGATGGAGCGCGCCCGGACGGACGAGCGCGGCGTGAGCGCCGTCCTCATTGCCATCTGCACGGCGGTCATGGTGATCTCGGCCGCCTTCGTGGTCGACATCGGCATGCAGCGGGTGCTGCGCCGCGACCTGCAGGCCGTGGCCGACCTGGTCGCGCTCGACCTGTCGCGTGAGCTGACCGGCGCGAAGGCGGGGGAATACTCCAGCGCCGACCGCGCCCGGATCGATGTCGCCAAGGCAGCCAGCCTGCGCCGCAACAGCGCACTGGTGGGCGGCGAGGTGCCGGCCAAGGACGTGGGCTGGGAGCTCGTCGTACGGGACAAGCAGGTGTGGCGGGCGGCCCGGGCCACCGAGGTCCCCGGCGGCGTGCGGGTGGTGGCGCGCTCAGAGGTCGCCTTCGCGTTCGGTGGGGTGACCGGCGTCGGCAAGGGCGGCGCGACGCGGTCGGCGGTGGCGACGGCGCGGACGACGGCATGTCTCCAGGTCAGCTCGTACGCCGCACAGCTCGACACCGGCCGCTCGTGGCTGCTCAACCCGCTGCTCGGCAACGTCCTCGGCTCGCAGCTGGCGCTGAAGGTGCTCGACCCGGATGCCGGCCTGGCCGGCGTCAACATCAAGCTGCTCGACCTGATCGAGGAGCTCGACCCGCTGGTCGCCGCCGACATCTCCGCCGCCTCGTTCACTGAGGTCGCGGGCGTCGGCGTCGGCATCTCCAAGCTGATGCTCGCCGCGATCCACGCGCTGGAGCGGCAGAGCGGCAAGCTCGCGGAGATCGACCTGCTCCGCAATGTGTACGGCGGCATCCAGGCCAACCTGCCCAATGCGAACATCAACCTCGGCGACCTGGTCGACCTCGACACCGCCGAGGACGCGGCCGCCGAGCTCGATCTCAACCTGCTCGACCTGGTGGCCGGGTCGCTCGCGATCGCCAACGGCACCAACGTCATCAAGCTCCCGCTCGGCATCAAGCTGCCGCTCCCGATCGGGCCGGGCGGCAAGAGCCTGGTCAACCTGACCGCGTCGGTGAAGGTCGGCCAGAAACCGGTCATCGACTGCGACGGCGACGTGTCGAGCTCGCAGATCGAGGTCGACCTCAACGGCGACGCGCTCGCTCTCGACCTCGGGATCATCAAGGTCCAGCTGCCGCTGTCGATCCGGGTCACGCTCGCCGACGCCAGCGCCGTCGTCCGGGCGGTGCGCTGCCTGCCGCAGGGCAAGCGCATCGACCTGCTCATCGACAGCGGCCTGCTCGGGGTCGACGTACGGCTGGGGCAGCGGGCGGGGGAGCCGTCATCGCCGAAGATGCGGATCGCGCTGTTCGACGTCGGCCTTCCCGGCTGGAGCGGCATCGACGTCGTGAGCGGCACCGTCGCGCTCACCTCGGGGCAGAGCATGAGCCGCCCCACCCGTCAGGACCACATCGACATCGTCAACGACGACTACAGCCCCCGCCTGCCCGCCAGCATCAGCGGCCTCGGCATCCCGACCCTGCACCTCGCACTGCAGGACCTCAAGCTACTCGGTGGCCTCGGCCCGCTGTCGGACCTGCTGGAGTTCCTCGGCATCGGCAGCCTGCTGCAGTGGGTGGTCAACCTTGCGCTCGAGAGCCTGGTCAACCCGCTCGTCGGCACGCTCGACAAGTGGCTGCTCGACCCGCTGCTGCGCACGCTCGGGATCGACGTGGCGGGTGGGACGGTGCAGGCGGTGCCGAAGGTGGACTGCGGGACGCCGCGGCTGACGGGCTGAGTGGGGCTGCAGGAATCCCCGCTTCAGCGGGGATTCCTGCGCTTCCTGACGGTTGCAACGGTCAGGAAGTGCAAGTTTCCGTCAGGAAGTCGGGCCTCAGGCGGGCGTGATCGGCAGCGACCGCCGCGGCTCGAACTCGAACCCCGCGCCCGAGCTGAACCGGGTCACCGCGACCTCGTCGGCCTCCGGCGCCGCCTCGGCGCCCAGTACCACGGTGGCCCGCCACCCGCCGCTGCCGTCACCGAGGTCGGCGAGGACGGTGACCTCGACGTCGAGGCGTGCGTCGACCGCCCGTACGACGGCCTGCAGTGCCGCCGTCCAGTCCGGCCCGCACAGGGCGATCCATGCGGCGTCCTCATGGGCCGGCGACGGCCGCACCTCGACCGAGTCGGAGGCCACCGACGCCGACACATAGGCCGCCGGGTTGAGCAGCGGGTGCACGGCGAGCAGGCGCACCGCGGCGGCCACCGGGTCGCTTGTGCCGAGCAGGCCGAGTGCGCGGGCGAGCCGCTCCGCGCCGATGCCCGCGACGCCGACGAGCTGCTTGCGGCGGATCCGCTCGAGCTCGGCGGCGGTCTCGGTCCGCTCGGCGACCGCCATCGCGAAGCCGCGGTCGAGGAGGTGCATCTGGAGGCAGACCTCGTCGGCGATCCGCACCAGCGCGGAGTGGGAGAAGGCGGCGAAGTCGACGTCGGAGAGGAGGGGACCGCTGTAGTCGGCGAGCCCCTCGTCGGTCGGGTCGATCGGCGCGAGCTCCAGCAGGGCCGCGCGCGAGCGGGCGTTGACCTCGAGGCCGGGCTGCGCCGCCGGCTCCGGGTACGACGGATCGATGGTCACCGTCCACGCGCAGTGCGGGGCCCGGTCGGCGGGGACGCGGGGCGGCCGGTGGATCGGCCGCACCTGCGCGTGCGGGTTGGTGGCGATGGCCGTGGCGTCGAAGGTGGGGTCCTCGATGTCGTGGCACATCCCGCGGACGTAGTCCTCGCCCATCGGCTCCACGTCCATCAGCGCGCCGCAGTGGTCGAGCCGGAACTCGCCGTGCCACGGGTCGTGCACCGTGTAGCGGAAGTCCATGAACTGCGGCGGCGCGCCGATGTCGAGCTGCAGGCCCTTGAAGATGGTGACCACGTCGCCCTCACCCGGTACGGCGGGCGCGTACCCCAGCGCCTCCTGCATCCGCCGGGTGTAGATCGGACTCGCCGTCGCCCACTCCTCGATCGCGATCTGCAGCATCTCCTCGCGCCCGAACGCGGCGATGCACCAGGCCATCCCGGACCGGTCGATGAGCTGCCCCATCAGCAGCAGCTCGGGCACCAGCGTGGCAAGCTCGGTCCGCGAGAGCTCGGCGTACCGGCTGCTCACGCGCTCAGCTCGAGCCTGCCGGCCAGCTTGTCGAGGTAGCCGAGCACGACCGACTCGTCGGAGTCGGGCACGCCCCAGATCAGCTCGGAGGCGCCGGCCGCGGCCCAGTCCGCGAAGTCCTCGGCGGCGGGCTTCTTCGCGACCAGGACCCGGACGTCGGGCTCGCCGTCGCGCCCCGCCTCGGCCCACTCCTTGCGCAGCAGCTCGGCGCTCGCCGCGACGTCGGTCGACGTCGGAGTGGTCATCCAGCCGTCGGCGTGGGTGGCGATCCACTTCATCGTCTTCGGGCCGGCGCCGGCGCCGATGATGACGGGGATCCGGCCCTGCGGGGGCTTCGGGTAGGCCCAGCTCGGGCCGAAGGAGACGAACTCGCCGTCGTACGACGCCTCCTCCTGGGTCCACAGCGCCCGCATCGCGCCGAGGTACTCCGCGAGGACGGTGCGCCGCTTGGCCGCCGGGACGTGGTGGTCGGTGAGCTCGTCGGTGTTCCAGCCGAAGCCGGCGCCGATCGTGACCCGGCCGCCGGACAGGTGGTCGAGTGTCGCGAGCGTCTTGGCGAGCGTGATCGGGTCCGACTCGACGGGCAGGGAAACTGCGGTGGAGAGGGCGATCCGCGTCGTCACCGCGGCGCAGGTGGCCAGTGAGACCCACGGGTCGAGGGTGCGCAGGTAGCGGTCGTCGGGGAGGTCCGCGCCGCCCGTCGGGTGCAGAGCGTCCCGGCGGACCGGGATGTGCGTGTGCTCGGGAACGTAGATGGTGTCGAAGCCGCGCTCCTCGGCCGCCTGGGCGAGGCGGGCCGGCGTGATGCCGCGGTCGGACGTGAAGAGGACGATGCCGTTGCGCATGCTCCCAAGATAAGAACACGTTCTAGAAATGTCTTGCGTGCATCGGAAACGTCTCCTATGTTGGACACGTGTCCAGTCAAGTGTTCGAAGCGCCTCGCCAGGGTCTGAACCCGCGCCAGGCCGAGACCGTCGAGCGGCTCCTCGCCGCCGGTCTCGAGGAGCTGCGGGCGGTGGGCCACGAGGCGCTCACCATCCGCACCGTCGCCCAGCGCGCAGGCGTCTCGCCCGCCACGGCCTACACGTACCTGGCCTCGAAGAACCACCTGTTCGCCGAGCTCTTCTGGCGCCACCTGAGCGCCGCCGACCTCGCCGTCGGCGCCGGTGGCACGGCGACCGAGCGGCTCCAGGGCACGATGCGCGCGCTCACCGCGCGGATCGTCGAGGAGCCCGAGCTCGCCGCCGCGGTGACGCCGGCGCTGCTCGGCTCCGATCCCGACGTCGCGCGGCTGCGCCTCAAGATCGGCGCCGAGTTCGTCGCCCGGTTCGAGGCCGCGCTCGGGCCGCAGGCCGACCAGGCGGTGCTCGAGGTCCTGGTGCTGACCTTCTCCGGCGCACTGCTCCAGGCGGGCATGGGCCTGCTCACCTACGACCAGATCGCCGACATGCTGGTCTCCGCCGTCGCCGTGATCATGCGGGGCGACGCATGACGACGACCGCGAGCGAGCTGCGCTTCGACCCCTACGACTACGCCTTTCAGGACGACCCCTATCCGACGTACCGGCGGCTGCGCGACGAGGCGCCCGTCCATCACTTCGCGGCCGACGACCTCTGGGTGGTCTCGCGGCACGCCGACGTGTTCGCCGTCCTGCGCGACGACGAGACCTTCTCCAACCGGATGGGCGTCTCGCTCGACGCGACCGCATGGAGCCCGGACGCGCACCGGGTGATGTCCTTCCTCGCGCTCGACGGCGCCGAGCAGTCCCGGATCCGCAAGCTGGTGTCCGCCGCCTTCACGCCGCGGCGGGTGCGCGAGCTCGAGCCGGAGGTGCGGGCGCTCACCGATCGCTACCTCGCGACGACGTTCGCGCGCTGCGCCGACGGCGGGGAGGCCGACTGGATCGGCGACTTCGCCGGCAAGCTTCCGATGGACGTCATCTCCGAGATGATGGGCGTCCCGGAGTCCGACCGCGACGAGGTACGACGGCTCGCCGACCTCGTCGTCCACCGCGAGGACGGCATCCGCGATGTGCCGCGGGCCGGCATGGAGGCGTCCATCGCGCTGATGACCTACTACTCCGAGATGGTGCAGCAGCGCCGCAGGCAGCCGACCGACGACCTCACCTCGGCGCTCCTCGCGGCCGAGGTCGACGGTGACCGGCTGCGCGACGGCGAGATCATGGCGTTCCTGTTCCTCATGGTCGTCGCCGGCAACGAGACGACGACCAAGCTGCTCGGCAATGCGCTCTTCCACCTCTCCGCCCACCCCGAGCAGCGCGCCCAGGTGCTCGCCGACCCCGACCTGGTGCCGGCGTGGATCGAGGAGACGCTGCGCCACGACACGTCGAGCCAGATGCTCGCGCGCTCTGTCGTCAAGGACGCCGCGATCGGCGGCGCGACCATCCCCGCGGGCGCGAAGGCGCTGGTGCTGCTGGGCTCGGCCAACCGCGACGAGCGCGTCTTCACCGACCCGACGTCGTACGACATCCATCGCGAGAAGGCCGAGCTGTCGCAGATCCTGAGCTTCGGCACCGGCCGGCACTTCTGCCTCGGCGCCAACCTCGCGCGGCTCGAGGCGCGCGTCGTCCTCACCGAGCTCGCCCGGCGGGTCGAGGACTTCGAGGTCCACGCCGACCGCGCGGTGCGCGTCCACTCCACCAGCGTGCGCGGATTCGCCGCGCTGCCGGTGAGCCTCCGCGAGAGGGGACTCTGAGCATGGGCCGGTACGACCAGCCGCTACGCCGGCCCGCCGTCGTCGCCGGCGCGTCCAGCGGCATCGGCGCCGCGACGGCGAAAGCCCTTGCTGCGGCGGACTTTCCGGTCGCCCTCGGCGCCCGCCGGGTCGAGCGCTGCGAGGAGCTGGCCGCCGCGATCCGCGCCGCCGGGGGAGAGGCCGTCGCCCACCCGCTCGACGTAGCCTCCGATGCGTCGGTGGCGGAGTTCGCGGCCAAGGCCGCGGCCGACCTCGGCGACGTCGAGGTCGTCGTCAGCAATGCCGCGCTGATCGGCCCGGGCGCGCTGCTCGACACCGACAGCGAGCGGCTGGCGCGCGAGATCGACGTCAACCTGCTCGGCCCGCACCGACTGGTCCGCGCCTTCGTGCCGGCGATGGTCGAGCGCACGCGCGGCGACATCGTCTTCGTGTCGTCGGACGTCGCGCTGCGGGCGCGGCCGCTCATGGGCGGCTACAGCGCCACGAAGTCCGGTCTGGAGGGGCTGGTCGCGTCGCTGCAGATGGAGCTCGAGGGCACCGGCGTCCGCGCGTCCGTCGTCCGTCCCGGCCCGACCTGGAGCGAGATGGGCATGGACTGGGAGCCCGCGGCCGCCGCCAGGGTCCTCGACGAATGGGTGAAGTGGGGCCAGGCGCGCCACTCCCACTTCCTCAAGGCGACGGCGATCGCCGACGCCATCACCACCGTCGTCAGCGCGCCGCGGGGCGTCCACCTGAGCCCCGTCGACGTCAATCCCGAAGCCCCCGTCCAGGAGTCGCAGTGACGCTCAACGACATCCCCGAGGTCTCCGTCGTCCTCGATGACCACAGCCCCGACGTGCCCGCGATCATCAAGGGCACCGGGCATCTGCCCGAGATGAGGGTCGACCCGATCGGCCTGTTCCAGCGGGTGCGCGACGAGTGCGGCGACGTCGGCCGGTTCCGGATCGCCGACAAGGACGTCGTCCTGGTGACCGGCGCCGAGGCCAACGAGGCGTTCTTCCGCGCGCCCGACGAGGTGCTCGACCAGGCCGCGGCGTACCCCTTCATGACGCCGATCTTCGGCAAGGGCGTCGTCTTCGACGCCTCGCCCGAGGAGCGCCAGCAGATGCTGAAGAACCAGGCGCTGCGCGGCGAGCAGATGCGCGGACATGCGCAGACGATCGAGGCCGAGATCCGCCGGATGGTCGCCGACTGGGGCGACGAGGGCGAGATCGACCTGCTCGACTTCTTCGCCGAGCTGACGATCTACACGACGTCGTCCTGCCTGATCGGGCGGCCCTTCCGCGAGGAGCTCGACAGCTCCTTCGCGCACCACTATCACGAGCTGGAGCGCGGCACCGACGCCATCGCGTACGTCGACCCGTACGCCGACATCGAGTCCTTCGCGTTGCGCGACGCCGCCCGCGTGCGACTCGTCGCGCTGGTGCAGGACATCATCGACCGCCGCGTGGCGCGAGGCACGGTGGCCAAGGAGAACCGCGACCTGCTCGACGTCCTCATCTCCATCGACATGAACGCCGACACGATCACCGGCATCTTCATCTCGATGATGTTCGCGGGCCATCACACCTCGTCGGGCACGGCGTCCTGGGCGATGATCGAGCTGCTCCGGCACCCGTCGGTGATGGCCGACGTCGTCGCCGAGCTCGACACGCTCTACGCCGACGGGTCCGAGGTCTCCTTCCAGGCGCTGCGCTCGATCCCCGTGCTGGAGGCGGCACTCAAGGAGACGCTGCGCCTGCACCCGCCGCTCGTCATCCTGATGCGACTGGTGCAGGAGAACTTCGAGCTGCTCGGCCACACCATCCCCGCCGGGACGCTGATCGCCGCGTCGCCCAAGGTCTCCAACCGGATCGAGGCCGACTTCCCGTGTGCCGAGGCGTTCGACCCGAGCCGCTACATCGACCCGCGCCAGGAGGACCTGCAGAACCGCTGGACCTGGATCCCGTTCGGCGCCGGCAAGCACCGGTGCGTCGGCAATGCCTTCGCGATGATGCAGATGAAGGGCATCTTCTCGGTGATCCTGCGGGACTTCGAGTTCGAGATGGCGCAGCCGGCCGACGACTACCGCGACGACTGCTCGAAGATGGTGATCCAGCTCGAGCAGCCGTGCCGGGTCCGCTACCGCCGGAGGACCCGATGAGCGCCGGCTACCGCGTCGTCGCCGACGCAAGCGTGTGCCAGGGACACCAGCTCTGCCAGGGCGAGGCCCCCGACGTCTTCGGCTTCGACGCCGATGCCGACGTGGTGATCGTCCTCGACGAGCGCCCCGCCGAGGCCCGTCGTACCGATGTCGCGACCGCCGTGAAGTACTGCCCCGCATTCGCCCTTTCGATCGAAGAGGACTGACATGACCGACCTGACCCCGCCACTCACCAGGGCCGAGATCGAGGAGTTCTGGGAGTCCTGGCTGGCGATCAACCGCGAGGCCGAGCGCACCGGCGACTGGCGGGTGATGGCCGAGTGGTTCGCCGAGGACGCCAACTACGGCTGGATGTACTCACACGACGAGCACTTCATGGCCGTCGGCCGCGACCAGATCCGCGACTGGGCGATCGGCATCGAGATGGACGGCCTCGACGGCTGGCACTACGACTACGTCTGCACCGTCATCGACGAGCAGAAGTCCATGATCGTGGGCTTCTGGAAGCAGCGCTCCGGCATCCTGGACGACAGCGGCGAGGAGTACGAGATCCTCGGCATCGGCGGCTCGTGGTTCGGGGTCGAGCGGCAGACCGCCGGCGCCGACGCCGGCCAGATCAAGATCGCCTGGCAGCGCGACTGGTTCGACATGCCGTCGACCGCCCACACCTTCCTGTCGATCATCGAGGCCGGCAAGGCGCCCGACACGCTGCTCAAGCGGATGTCGGTCACCGGCCACGACGTCCCCGGCCACTACCGCCGCAAGGACCTACCGTCGACGGTGTGGCCGCCGCCGGTGGAGGCCGGGAAGTACGTCACCCAGGAGCCCGTCTCGTGACCGGCCTGCCTCCCGCCGCGCAGCAGCTGATCGACGGCAAGCTCGTCGCGGCGTCCACGGGCGCGACCTATCCGATCCTTAATCCCGCGACAGGGCAGGAGATCGGCGTCGCCCCCGACGGCACCGCCGACGACGTCGATGCCGCGATCGCCGCGGCCCGGCGGGCGTTCGACGAGTCCGTATGGTCGACCGACGTCGAGCTGCGGGTGCGCTGCCTGCGCCAGCTGCACGCCGCCCTGCTCGAGAACGCGGACGCCTTCCGCGCGCTCACGACGGCCGAGGTGGGCATGCCCGGCTTCATGATGGGGGCCGCGGGGTTCGACGTACCCGTCGAGGGGCTGCAGTGGGTCACCGACGTCGCGGCGTCGTACGAGTTCGAGACCGACCTGGGCGTCGCGGCGCCGATGGGCATCCCCTCGCGCCGGACCGTACGACGTGAGCCGGTCGGCGTCGTAGCCGCGATCACGCCCTGGAACGTCCCGACCCAGATCAACCTGGCGAAGGTCGGGCCGGCGCTCGCCGCCGGCTGCACCGTCGTCCTCAAGCCCGCGCCGGACACCCCGTGGGTGGCGGCCGAGCTCGGTCGCCTGGTCGCCGAGCACACCGACATCCCGCCCGGTGTCTTCAATGTCGTGACCCCGCGGTCGAACGAGGTCGCCGCGGTCCTCGCCACCGACCCGCGCGTCGACATGGTGTCGTTCACCGGCTCGACCGATGTCGGCCGCGCGATCATGGCCGCCGCGGCGCCGACGCTGAAGAAGGTCTTCCTCGAGCTCGGGGGCAAGTCCGCCGCGATCGCCCTCGACGACGCCGACGTCGCCGCGGTCGCCGGAGCGACCGCCTTCGCCGCCTGCATCCACGCCGGCCAGGGCTGCGCGATCACGACCCGGCTCGTCGTACCGCGCGACCGGTACGACGAGGCGGTCGCCGTCGCCGCGCAGACGATGGAGTCGATCGGCGCCAAGGACCCCGCCGACCCCGGCGCGATCTGCGGCCCGGTCATCTCGCAGGTCCAGCGCGACCGCGTGGCCGCCTACTTCGATGTCGCCCGCGCCGAGGGTGGCACCTTCGCCACCGGCGGCGCGGTGATCGACCAGGACGGCTTCTGGATCCAGCCCACCGTCGTCGCCGGCCTCGACAACACCTCGCGGCTCGCGCAGGAGGAGATCTTCGGTCCGGTGCTCGTCGTCATCCCGCACGACGGCGACGACGACGCGGTCCGGATCGCCAACGACTCGCCGTACGGGCTCTCGGGATCGGTCGACTCGGCCTCGCTCGAGCGGGCGAAGGCCGTTGCGGCGCGGATCCGAACCGGGACCCTCGCCGTCAACGGCGGCGTCTGGTTCAGCCCGGACGCGCCGTTCGGGGGATACAAGCAGTCCGGCATCGGCCGGGAGATGGGCGTCGCCGGGTTCGAGGAGTACCTGGAGACCAAGACGATTGCGGAGCCGGCATGAGATTCGAGAACAAGGTCGTCGTCGTCACGGGCGCGGCGCAGGGCATCGGCGAGGCGTACGCGAAGGCGTTGGCCGCCGAGGGCGCGGCCGTCGTCGTCGCCGACGTCAACGCCGAGCTGGGCGAGCAGGTCGCCAAGCAGATCGAGGCTGACGGCGGGCAGGCGCTCTTCGTCCACTGCGACGTCTCGTCGGCGGAGTCGGCCTCGGCGCTGGTCACTGCGACCGTCGAGCGCTTCGACGGCATCGACGGCCTGGTCAACAACGCAGCCATCTACGGCAGCATGCAGTTCGACCTGCTGATCAGCGTCGACTGGGACTACTACCGCAGGTTCATGAGCGTGAACATGGACGGCGCGCTCGTGATGACCCGCGCGGTCTACCCCGAGCTGCAGAGGCGCGGCGGCGGCGCCATCGTCAACCAGTCCAGTACGGCGGCCTACCTCTACTCCGGCTTCTACGGACTCGCCAAGGTCGGCGTCAACGGCCTCACCCAGCAGCTCGCGCACGAGCTCGGCGGGATGAGCATCCGGGTCAACGCCATTGCGCCCGGGCCCACCGACACCGAGGCGACCCGGGTCCAGGCCGGCGACGCGGCCAAGGAGCTGGTCAAGAACCTCGCGCTCAAGCGGATGGGTTCGGTCGACGACATGGTCGGCGCCTGCCTTTTCCTGCTGTCCGACGACGCGGCATGGGTGACGGGACAGATCCTCGCGGTCGACGGCGGCCAGACCTTCCGCGCATGACCGGCGTGATCCGCGCGGGCTTCGTGGGCCTCGGCAACATCGGCAAGCCGATGGCGCTGCGGCTGGCGGCGACGCCCGGCCTCGACGTCCACGTGTACGACGTCGCGCCCGAGCCTGTCGCCGAGCTGGTCGCCGCCGGCGCCACCGCGGCAGCCTCGGTCGCCGAGCTCGCCGCAACCGTGGACGTGGTGTGTGTGATGGTCCGCGACGACGCGCAGGTGCGCGACGTCGCTGCCGAGGTCGGCAACGGTGCGGTGCTGGTCGTCCACTCGACGGTCGCACCCGAGACTCCCGCCGCCCTCGCCGCGGCGGGGATGACGGTTCTCGACGCGCCCGTCAGCGGAGGTTCCATGGGCGCCGCCGACGGGAGCCTCGCGATCATGGTCGGCGGCGTCGAGGAGGCCTTCGCCGCCGCGCGCCCGGTGCTCGAGGCGATGGGCAGCAAGGTCGTCCATGCCGGTCCGATCGGCTCCGGCACCCGGATGAAGCTCGCCCGCAATCTCATCCACTTCGTCGCCTTCACCGCCGTTACCGAGGCCCAACGCCTCGCCGAGGCCTCCGGACTCGACCTCGTCGCCCTCGGCGACGTCGTCCGGCATACCGACGCCATCACTGGCGGCCCGGGCGCGATCATGTATCGCCCCACCACCGCCGCGATCCCGCCGGACGACTTCTGGCACGGCGTCTTCGACCACGTGCGAACGCTCGGTGAGAAGGACCTGACGTTCGCGATCGCCCTCGCCGACGAGCTCGGCGTCGACGTACCGCTGGCACGCGAGGCGCTGCCTCGCCTGGGGAAAGGACTGGGACTCGCATGACCGACAAGTTCGCTGACCTGCCCGAGCAGCGGGCGAGGGGCCTGCGCAAGATGGAGCAGGTCTACGGCTTCGACATGACCGACGGCGACGGCGACTTCTTCCGCTACACCGCCGACCATCTCTTCGCCGACATCTGGACTCGCCCCGGTCTCACGGACCGCGACCGCCGGCTGCTCCTCATCGGGATGCTGGCGGGGCAGGGCGCGGCCGATGTCCTGGGCATCCAGATCCCTGCGGCGCATGCTGCGGGGGAGCTCTCCGACGAGGCGCTGCGCGAGATCGTGGTGTTCCTCAGTCACTATGCGGGGTGGCCGCAGGGGGCGCGGCTCAACTCGGTCGTCGAGGAGACGATCGCCAAGTCTCGGCGTGAGAAGGCGGGCTTCTAGGGACCGCCCCTCGGTCGTCGGTCGCTGGGAATCGCGTCCGGTCCCGCGGTGAATGGATTCCGCACACCCACGGTCGAGCGCCTGGCCGCCGACTACCGCGAGCGGCGGATGGCTGCGGTGATCTTCACCGTCGACGCGAGCACCGCGCTCGGACATCCCGCGCTGTCGAGCGAGGAGATCGCGGAGCAGGCGAGCGAGCATGCCGACGTCCTCATCCCGTTCGGCTCGGTCGACCCGCTGGCCGGGGACGCCGCGGTGCGGCGGGCGCGCCACCTCGTCGAGCGGTACCGCGTCCGCGGGTTCAAGTTCCACCCGAGTCTGCAGGCGTTCCGCCCCGACGACCCGGCCCACGCGCCGCTGTGGGCGACGCTCGAGGAGCTCGGCGTGGTCCCGCTCTTCCACACCGGCCAGACCGGCATCGGCGCCGGACTGCCCGGCGGGCGCGGGATCAAGCTGCGCTACTCCGACCCGATGCTCATCGACGACGTCGCGGCCGACTTCCCCGGCCTGCGGATCGTGCTCGCGCACCCCGGCGTGCCGTGGGTCGACGCGTCGATGGCGATCGCGACGCACAAGGCCAACGCCTTCATCGACCTGTCCGGCTGGGCGCCGAAGTACCTGCCGCCGCAGCTGGTGCGCCAGGCCGGCACGATCCTGCGCCACAAGGTGCTCTTCGGCTCGGACTACCCGGTGCTCGCGCCGGACCGGTGGCTCGCGGAGTACGCCGCGCTCGACCTGCCGGACCGGGCGCGTCCGCTGATCCTCAAGGACAACGCGCTGGCCCTGCTGGGGCTGGATCAGGCGCGGGCGTCGTGATCGACGATCGCCTCGAAGGAGTCGAGCAGCACGTCGATGCCCTCGAGGAAGACCTCGCGCGGCGTCAGCACGAGCAGCTCGGGCAGCACCGACGAGAGCGCCGGGTGCCGCGTCGGGTCGACGGCCCGCAGGTCGCCCACCCAGCTGGACGGCGGCACGCCCTCGTTCTCCTTCAGCTGCTGCTGTGACATGGTTGCCGCGGCCGCGAGGACGTAGCTGGAGTAGGCCGCGTAGCAGCGGACCACCTGCTGCCGGTCGAGCCCGGCGCGGTCGAGCTGGCTGAGGATCCAGTCGATGACCGCGAGCTCGCCCGGCCCGCCGGTGGAGATGGCGGTCGCCTCGGCGCCGACCTGCGGGTGCGCGGCGAAGATGTCGATCGTGCTGACGGCACCGGAGCGCAGCTGGTCGCGCCACGGCGCGTCGCGGTCGACGCCGTCGAGCGAGGCGGCGATGAGGCCGTCGAGCAGCGCGGCCATCAGCTCGTCCTTGTCGCGGAAGCGCCGGTAGATCGCGGTCGGATCGGCCCCCAGTGCGCTGCCCAGGCCGCGGAACGTGATCGCCGCTCCGGACGCGGCGAGCTCGGTCGCGGCCGCCAGGATCGCCTCGCGTCCCAGGGCGGAGCGTTCCTTCGTGCGACGGGTGTCGGCGCTCATCTGACCTCCTCTTTCCGGACCGACATTACCTTTGCCAACGCTGTTGACAACGCTGTTGGCACAGATTTAGCGTTGCGGCCCGCAGTGACCCACGCAACATCCACGCCCGACCGAAGCACCACCGAGACACGGTGGCCCCGACCGCGGAGGATCCATGACCACGCACGCAGACCTGCTCCTCATCGGTGGCCCCGTCCACCTCGGCAACGCCGTCCGCAGTCGCGCGAGCGCCGTCGCCGTCCGGGGTGAGCGGATCGTCGCCGTCGGCAACGACGAGCTGCGTGAGCTGGCCGGTCCGGGCACCGAGATCGTCGACCTCGGCGGCCGGCTGCTGATCCCCGGCTTCCAGGACGCGCACGTGCACCCGGTCGGCGCCGGCGTCGAGCTCGGGCAGTGCGACCTCACCGAGACCGTCGACGTCGAGGAGTACCGCCGCCGGATCTCCGCCTATGCGGCCGCGAACCCCGACCGGCCCTGGATCACCGGCGGCGGCTGGTCGATGGAGAGCTTCCCGGGCGGCGCCCCGCACCGCGACCTCCTCGACGCGCTCGTGCCCGACCGGCCGGTCTACCTGGCCAACCGCGACCACCACGGGGCCTGGGCCAACAGCCGCGCCCTCGAGCTCGCCGGCATCGACGCGAGCACGCCCGACCCCGCCGACGGCCGGATCGAGCGCGACGCCGACGGCGTCCCGACCGGCATGCTGCAGGAGGGTGCGATGCACCTGGTCGCGGCCGTCGTCCCCGAGACCACCCGCGAGGAGAAGCTCGCCGGCCTGCTGCGTGCGCAGCAGGTGCTGCACTCGCTGGGCATCACCGCCTGGCAGGACGCGCTCATCGGCGCCAACCCGGTGATGAGCGACACCGCCACGGCGTACCTCGACGCGGTCGCGGAGGACGCGCTGACCGCCCGCGTCGTCGGCGCCCTGTGGTGGAGCCGCGACCGCGGCGCCGAGCAGATCGAGGACCTGCTGGCCGCCCGCGAGGCGCTGACCGCCGGCCGGTTCCGCGCCACCAGCGTGAAGATCATGCAGGACGGCATCGCCGAGAACCACACGGCCGCGATGATCTCGCCGTACGGCGCGGGCTGCGGCTGCCGCAACCCCGGCGAGCACCGCGGCCTGTCGTTCGTCGACCCCGACGCCCTCAAGGAGTACGTCGCCGCGCTCGACGCCCACGACTTCCAGGTGCACTTCCACGCGCTCGGCGACCGCGCCGTCCGCGAGGCCCTGGACGCCGTCGAGGCGGCCCGCGACAAGAACGGCTTCACCGACCTGCGCCCGCACCTGGCGCACCTGCAGATCGTGCACCCCGACGACATCGCCCGCTTCCGCCGGCTCGGCGCGACCGCCAACATGCAGCCGCTGTGGGCCGCGCACGAGCCGCAGATGGACGAGCTCACCATCCCGTTCCTCGGTCCGGAGCGCTCGGCCTGGCAGTACCCCTTCGGCTCGCTGCTGCGCTCCGGCGCAACCCTCGCCGCGGGCAGCGACTGGCCGGTCAGCAGCGCCAACCCGATCCTCGGCATCCACGTCGCCGTCAACCGCCGCGAGCCGCAGAGCGACGGCCCGGTGTTCTACGCCGACGAGCGGATCGACCTCGGCAGCGCGCTGGCGGCGTACACCTCCGGCACGGCGTACGTGAACCACCTCGACGACACCGGCGTGATCGCGGCCGGCAACCTCGCCGACCTCGCCGTCCTCGACCGCGACCCGTTCGACGGGCCGGCCGACGACATCTGGGACACCCACGTCGAGCAGACCTTCGTCGGCGGGCAGCGGGTGTTCGCCCGATGACCGTGAGCTCGACGCCGTTCTGGCTCGACAGTCCCGACCGGCCGGCCGCCCGGCCCCGGCTGGACGGCGACGCGACCTGCGCGCTGGCCGTCGTCGGCGGCGGCTACTCCGGGCTCTGGACGGCGCTGATGGCCAAGGAGCGCGAGCCCGGTCGCAGCGTGATCCTGATCGAGGCCGACCGGATCGGCGGCGCCGCGAGCGGGCGCAACGGCGGCTTCTGCGAGGCCAGCCTGACCCACGGCGAGGCCAACGGGCGCACCCGCTGGCCCGAGGAGGCCGACCGGCTCGAAGAGCTCGGCCTGGCCAACCTCGACGAGATCGAGAAGACCCTGCGCAACCACGGGATCGAGTGCGACTTCCGTCGTACCGGTCAGCTCGCGGTCGCCACCCAGCCGCACCAGGTCGAGGAGCTGCGCGCCGGGGCGGACGGCGAGCACGCCGTCTTCCTCGACGCCGCCGCCGTCCGGGCGGAGGTCGACTCGCCGACCTACCTTTCCGGCCTCTGGAGCAAGGACACCTGCGCGACCGTCGACCCGGCCCGCCTCGCCTGGGGGCTCGCCGCAGCGGCCGAGCGGCTCGGCGTGCGGATCGTCGAGGGCACGCCGGTGGAGCGGATCCGCCGTACGGGAGCGGGAATCGACCTGCACACACCGCACGGCACGGTGCACGCCGGCCAGGTCGCGCTCGGCACCAACGCCTTCCGGCCGCTGCTGCGCCGCCTGCGGCTGCACACCGTGCCGGTCTACGACTACGTGCTGATGACCGAGCCGCTCACCGACGAGCAGCTCGCGTCGATCGGCTGGCGCAACCGGCAGGGTCTCGCCGACTGCGGCAACCAGTTCCACTACTACCGGCTGACCGCCGACAACCGCATCCTGTGGGGCGGCTACGACGCGATCTACCACTTCGGGCGGCGGCCCAAGCCGTCGTACGAGCAGCGGCCGGCGACCTTCGACGTCCTGGCGCGGCACTTCCGGGAGACCTTCCCGCAGCTCGCCGGCGTCGGCTTCACCCACCGCTGGGGCGGGGTGATCGACACGTCCACCCGGTTCTGCGCCTTCTTCGGCAAGGCGTACCGCGGTCGGGTGGCCTATGCGCTCGGCTACACCGGCCTCGGCGTCGGCGCCAGCAGGTTCGGCGCCGACGTGATGCTCGACCTGCTCGCGGGGGAGGAGACGGAGCGGACGCGCCTGGCGATGGTGCGCGAGAAGCCGCTGCCGTTCCCGCCGGAGCCCCTGGCCTGGGTGGGCATCCAGCTCACCCGCTGGTCGCTCGCGCGTGCCGACGCGCGCGGCGGCCGCCGCAACCTCTGGCTGCGTGTGCTCGACCGGCTCGGACTCGGGTTCGACTCATGAACCACCCGTTGATCGCCTCTAGGAGAAACCCGTGAACCGACGCAACCTGACGCGCATCACCGCCCTGCTCCTGACCTGCTCCGTGGCCGTCGGTTGCGGGCGATCGGCCGACAGTCCGTCGGTCTCGCGGAGCGCGGGCGACCTCAAGCCCACGACGACCGCCGCGACCGAGGACGCCGACGCGATCACGTGGGCGGTCTACCGCGACGTGCAGACGATCGACCCGCTCTACGTCTTCGACTATCCGGACAACACCGCGCTGACGCTGCTGTGCGAGTCACTGCTGCGCACCGCACCGGACGGCACGATCGGCGACGGCCTCGCCTCGCTCTCGCGCACCGACCCGAAGACGCTCGTCCTCGACATCAACCCCAAGGCGACCTTCTGGGACGGCAGCCCGGTCACCGCCGCCGACGTCGTCTACAGCCTCGAGCGGCAGCGCGATCCGCAGCTGGGCGGCTTCTACGCGGCCAGCTTCGACCGGGTCGACACGATCACGGCCACCGGCGACCAGCAGGTCACGCTCAAGCTCAAGCAGCCCGACTACTGGCTCGACGGCGAGCTCGCGTCGCTGCCCGGCGTGATCGTCGAGAAGAAGTACGCCGAGGCGAAGGGCGCCGACTACGGCACGCCGTCCGGTGGCGTGATGTGCACCGGTGCCTACAAGTTCGACTCGTGGTCGCCCGCGTCGGGTGTCGTCGCCGTCCCCAATGACGCCTACTGGGGCGGCACCACGCCGCGGGTCGCGAAGATCACCCTCAAGGGCGTCGTCGACGAGGCTGCGCTGACGTCGTCGCTCATCGCCGGCGAGATCGGCGGCACCTACCCGCCGGCGATCTCGACGCTGCCGGTGCTCGAGGGCAACAAGGCGGTCACGGTCACCCAGGGACCGGGCTACGCCACGGCCGCGCTGGTGATCAGCAACATCAAGGGCACGCTGAAGGACGTCAAGGTGCGCCAGGCGCTGTCGCTCGCGCTCGACCGCAAGGGCATCATCGACAACGTCTACCACGGCGCCGCCACGGACGCCCGCTGGCTGGCGAACCCCGGCACCTTCGCCTCGGCGCGTGACACCTACCAGGCGGCGTACGACGCGAGCCCCGACCTGAAGCAGGACCTGGTCAAGGCCAAGCAGCTGATCAAGGAGGCCGGCGCCACCGGCAAGTCGATCACCATCGGCATGTCGTCGGCGATCCCCGACATCGCCTACACCGCGGGCGCCTTCCAGACGGCGGGCGAGAAGATCGGCATCAAGGTGAAGTTCAAGTCGGTCTCGGCCGACGCCTTCATCAACTTCTTCATCGACCCCAAGGCGCGGGAGGGCGTCGACGCCTTCCCGACCGTCACGTACGGCGACTACGCCGACCCGGCCGCGCTGTCCGCGACCGTCGTCCTGCCGACCGGCGCGCAGAACTACTCCGGCTTCGACGACCCGCAGATCACCCGGCTGATGCAGGACGCCCGTAGCACCGAGGAACCCGCGGCCCGCGCCAAGCTCGTCATCCAGGCCCAGCAGCGCACCATGGAGCTGATGCCGTGGATCCCGACCGCGCAGCCCAACGCGGTGCTCGTCACGAACAAGAACCTCACCGGCGCGATCTCGTCGTTCGCCTACATGTCCGCGCCGTGGGCCGAGCACCTGGGAGCGCGCTGATCATGCGGATCGGATATCTGCTGCGCCGCGTCGCGATGCTGGCGGTGACGCTGCTCGTCGCCAGCTTCCTGATCTTCGGCGCGTCGTACGTCGCGCCGGGCAGCCCGCTCGCGGCGCTGTCCGGCGGGAAGTCGCTCTCGCCCGAGGCGCAGGCGACCCTGGAGCACCGCTATCACCTCGACCAGTCCTTCGTCGCCCAGTACGGTCACTGGCTCTCCGGAGCCGTGCGCGGCGACCTGGGCGTGTCGATCCCGCTGCACGAGGACGTCTCGTCGCTCATCGCCGACCGGGCCTGGATCACCCTCAGCCTGGTCCTCTACGCGGCCATCCTGATCGTCGTCATCGGCATCGGGCTGGGCCTCCTGGCCGGGCTGCGGCCCGGATGGATCGACTCCTCGATCCTCGTCATCTCCTCGATGGCGGCGGCGGTCCCGGCGTTCGTCGCGGCGATCGTGCTGATCGCGGTCTTCGCCGTCTCGCTCGGCTGGTTCCCGACGATCGGCACCGGCGAAGGTTTCCTCGGCAACCTGCGGCACCTGACGCTGCCGGCCTTCGCGCTGGCGCTCTCGTCGGTCGCGGTGGTGGCGCGGGTGACCCGCACCGCCATCCGCGAGGAGGTCGCCCGCGAGCACGTGCAGACGGCCATCAGCCGCGGCATCCCGCAGCACCTGGTCGTCACGCGCCATGTCCTGCGCAATGCCGCGATCCCGATCACCACGGTCACCGGCGTGACCGTCGCCAGCCTGATCGCGATCTCGTCGGTGGTCGAGACCTCCTTCGGCCTCAACGGGCTGGGGCAGTACCTGGTGAAGTCGGCGCAGTCGAAGGATCTCGCCGTGGTGCAGGGGATCTCCCTCGTGCTGGTCGTGGCGTTCGTCGTCGTCAACCTCGTCGTCGACACGATGTACGCCGTCCTCGACCCGCGGGTCCAGCTCGGGACGCGTGCCGCATGAGCGCCGTCGCCGCTCCCGCCGCGGGAGCCGAGCCGGCCCGCGCCCGTCGCCGTACGGGGCTCGGGATCACGGGCTGGGTCGCCGCCACGATCGTCGGTCTCGCCACGCTGATCGCGGTCATCGGGCCGCTCGTCACGCCGTACGACCCCAACCTGAGCGACCTGGTCAGCGCCTGGATCGGCCCCGGCGCCGGGCATCTGCTCGGCCTCGACGTCCAGGGACGCGACGTGCTGTCGCGTCTCCTCGCCGGTGCCCGGTCGTCGATGCTCGGCCCACTGCTCATCGTCGTGCTGTGCATGGTCGTCGGCTCGGTGCTCGGCCTGGCGTCGGCCTGGCGCGGCGGGATGGTCGACACGACCGTCTCGGCCGGCCTCGACATCCTCTTCGCCTTCCCGGGCGTGCTGCTGGCCGCGCTGACCGCGGCCGTCTTCGGCGCCGGCCTGTGGGCCGCCGTCCTGGCGCTGGCGGTCGCGTACACGCCCTTCGTGGCGCGGATCCTGCGCAGCGCGATGCTCAAGGAGCGCCACCAGCCCTACATCACGGCGTTGGAGGTGCAGGGGCTCGGCGCGGTCACGATCTGCGTCCGGCACCTGCTGCCGAACGTCTTCCCGTTCATGGTGGCGCAGGCGTCGATCCTCTTCGGGTACGCCGTGCTCGACCTCGCGGTCATCTCCTACCTCGGCATCGGCGTCCAGCCTCCCAACCCCGACTGGGGCGTGATGATCTCGGAGAACCAGTCCGGCATCCTGCTCGGCTATCCGCTGCCCGCGCTGCTGTCCGGCGCCTGCATCGTCGCCGTGGTGGTCGCCATGAACCTGCTCGGCGAGCGGCTCCTGGAGCGGGCCGGAACGGAGGGGCGTCGATGAGCGAGCCACTGCTCGACGTAGTGGGCCTCGGCCTCGACCTGCTGGTCGCCGGCGAGCCCCGCTCGGTGCTGCGCGAGGTCTCCTTCTCGGTGGCCGCCGGTGAGGCGGTCGGCCTGGTCGGCGAGTCCGGGTCGGGCAAGTCGATGACGGTCCGCGCGATCGACCGGCTGCTGCCCGCGGGGGCCCGGCAGCGCGGCTCGATCCGCTTCGCCGGCCAGGACGTCGCCGCGCTCTCGGGTGCAGCGCTGCGCACGTACCGGGCCGAGGTCGCCGTCGTCTTCCAGGACCCGCGGGTGCACATCAACCCGGTCCGCCGGGTCGGCGACTTCATGACCGAGGTGCTGCGCACCAACCGCGGCGTCAAGCGGCGTGAGGCCGCGCAGCGCGCGGTCGCGATGCTCGCCAAGGTCGGCATCCCGGACGGCGAGCGCCGGCTCGACCAGTTTCCGCACGAGCTGTCTGGCGGACTGCTCCAGCGGGTGATGATCGCCAGCGCGCTGCTCACCGAGCCGCGGCTGCTGCTCGCCGACGAGCCGACCACGGCGCTGGACGTCACCACGCAGGCCGAGATCATGGGCCTGCTCGACGAGCTGCGCCGCGACCTCGGGCTGTCGATCCTGTTCATCACCCACGACCTCGACCTGGCCGCCGCCTTCTGCGACCGGACTGCGGTCATGTACGCCGGCGAGATCGTCGAGGTGCGCGACGCCCGGCGCCTGCACGACGACCCGCTGCATCCCTACACCGCTGCGCTGGGCGCGGCCCGGCCGCTGCTCGACCGCACGGTCCGGCACCTGACGGCCATCCCCGGCCGGCCGCTGTCGGCGCTCGAGGCGCCGCCCGACGCGTGCGCCTTCGCGCCGCGCTGCGTGCACGCCGAGGACGCGTGCACCTCCGGCGCCCCGGCGCTGGTCGATCTCGACGGCGGTGCGGTCCGGTGCGTGCGCGCCGACGTGCTGCGCGGAACCCTGGGAGGGGTGCCCCATGTCTGAGCTGCTCGATGACGCGCCGGCGCTGGAGGTGTCCGGCCTGCGCAAGACCTTCGGCGACGTGGTCGCGGTCGAGGACGTGTCCTTCGCCGTCCGCAGGGGCGGATCGCTCGGCATCGTGGGGGAGTCCGGCTCGGGCAAGACCACGGTCGCGAAGATGATCACCGGCCAGGAGCGGCCCACCGCGGGCACGATCCAGGCCTGCGGCCGCGACCGCTCGATGCCCGCGCGCGGGGGCGCCGAGCGCCGGCGGCGCGGGCGCGAGGTGCAGATCGTCTTCCAGGACCCCTACTCCAGTCTCGACCCGCGCCAGCCCGTCGACCGGGCGATCGACGAGGTGCTGCGGCTGCACCGCCCGGACTGGAGCGCCGCGCAGCGCGCCGTGCGGGTCACCGAGCTCGTCGGGATGGTGGGGCTCGACGAGCGGCAGGGGAGTGCGCTGCCCCGGGCGCTCTCCGGCGGCCAGCGGCAGCGGGTGGCCATCGCCCGCGCGCTGGCCGCCGAGCCCGACGTCCTCATCCTCGACGAGTCGGTCGCGGCCCTCGACGTGTCGATCCAGGCTCAGGTGCTCAACCTGCTCATCGACCTGCGCGAGCGGCTGGCGATCACCTACGTGCTGATCAGCCACGACCTGGCGGTGGTCCGGCAGCTCACCGAGACGGTCGTCGTCATGCACCGCGGCGCCGTCGTCGAGCGTGGCCGGACCGAGGACGTCCTCGACGCGCCGCAGCACGCCTACACCCGCCGGCTGCGGGCCAGCGTGCCGACGCCGGGCTGGGACCTGGCCGAGGTACGACGGGCCCTGCACCCCGCGACGTGAGCCGGCTCACAGGCTCTTGTTAGCCTCGGTGCTGATGAGACGCGACGTGGTGGAGGCAGTGCCGGACCGGACGGCGACCCCGGTGCTGCCGGTGACCCTCGGCTCCCTGCTCGAGGAGCTCGAGCGGCCGGCCGCCGGAGAGGCGGAGGTCGGGGTCTGGGCGCTGCCCACCGACGCGATCGACGGCGACGAGCTCGACGCCGTCCGCGCCTGGCTCGACGAGGGCGAGCGCGAGCAGGCGTCGTCGTACGTCCGCGCCGAGCTGCGCCACGCCTACGAGATCGCGCATGCCGCGGCCCGGCTGGTCGTCGGCACGGTGATGGACGCCCGCCCCGAGGACGTCGTCTGGGGACGGCACGCGTGCCCGGGCTGCGGTGAGCCGCACGGGCGGCCGCGCGCCGAGGGCGCGAGCATCGAGTTCTCGCTGTCGCACACGCCCGGCATGGTCCTGGTCGCCGTGGCCGAGCGGCCCGTCGGCGTCGACGTCGAGCGGCTGCCCGACGACCCGGTGGCGCTCGCCAAGCTGCTGCACCCGCGCGAGACCGAGGAGATCGAGGCGGCCGCGCGCGGCACGCTCGACGGCGGCCGCGCGTCCGTGCGCTTCACCCGCGCCTGGGCCCGCACCGAGGCCTATCTCAAGGGCATCGGCATCGGCCTGGGCCGCGATCCCCACCTCGACTACCTCGGCACCGACGAGGCGCCCGCCCGGACGCTCGGGGCCTGGGAGGTCCGCGACATCGCCGTCCCCGACCAGTACGGCGCCGCGCTCGCGCTGCTCGGCTGACCCTGCCGACCTGGGTGTCTGCGGCGGTCCAGACCACCGGTCCAGACCGCTGACGGGCACGCGCGCTCGGATACGTGAAACACGTCACGCGGGATAGTTAAATCTCGGGACCAGGTCCCGCTTTTACCCTAAAAATGGGGCCTTTGGTCCTGGGACGTCCCTACGCTGCTACGTGGGCTCCGGACGTCCCCTCCACTCGGGAGGCGAGGGCGCCGGAGAAGGACCTCGAACCTGAGTCCGCGGTGGGGCGTGGACGTAGCGGTTCGGCGCGCCCTTGCGGCTTCTCGGACCCCCCGGTGTTTTTCGACAGTACCTACCCGTGGACGCGACCCCCCATCGGCGCGCCCGCCTGGGGGTTTACCGACCATGTCCCATTCCTCGCGCCTCACCTGGCGCCGCAAGATCGGGCTCGCGCTGCCCGTCGTGCTGCTGGCCAGCTCGGCCTTCAGCGCCACTGCCTTCGCCGACGACGCCGACCCGGGCACGCCCGCGTCCGACACCGTCCAGACGCCCGCGCCGGACCCGACTCCGCAGGCCGACCCGGCCCCGAAGCCGGCCCCGAAGCCGGCCGACAAGCCGGACCCGAAGCCCGCTGGCGAGCCGGCCGCCGACCCGACCCCGCAGGCCGACCCGACGCCGGACGCGAAGACGCCCGACGCGACGCCGGCCAAGCAGGAGCCGCCGGCGGACGCCGTCCCGGCGGGCGAGGCCGCGCCGAAGGGCGCGCAGTCGCTGAAGAAGAGCTCGAGGGTCGCCTCCCTCGCGGCCGCACCGACGGCCGTCGACACCAACAAGTGGGTCGTCTGCAAGTACTCCGCGACGCCGCAGACCGGTGAGAAGGCGCAGACGATCATCATCAACGCCGTCGACAAGGGCTTCAACGGGGTCTTCCCCCACCCGTTCAACGACGCCCAGGGCGCCTCGGTCGCGATCCGCTACGCCAACGAGGGCGAGCGCTCGAACCAGCTGTCGATCAACGAGTGCCCGGTCTACGGCGGCCCGACCGTCGTGACGCCCCCGAGCCCGCAGCCGACCGACCCGTGCGGTCCCGGCAACGCCTTCTTCCCGGCCGCGCAGGTCCCGGCGACCACGAACCAGTGGACCGTCGCGACCGTGGGCAGCCCGGTCACCCAGATCACCGTCACCGCCAAGGCCGGCTTCGTCTTCGACGCGCAGGGCACGACCGTCAAGGTCTACAACGCCGTCGACTCCGGTGCTCCGTGTGTGGTGACCCCGCCCGCGAAGCCGAAGCAGACCGACCCGTGCGGCCCGAACAACGCCTACTTCGCCGACGCGGACATCCCCGCCAGCACGGCGTCGTACACGGTGACCACCGAGGGCGACCCGGTCACGAAGGTCACGATCACGGCCACCGCCGGCAACGTGTTCGACGCGCAGGGCACGACCGTCGTCGACTACACCGTGACCGACTCCGGCGCGCCGTGCGTCGTCACGCCGCCCGCGAAGCCGGAGCAGACCGACCCGTGCGGCCTGGACAACGCCTTCTTCCCGGCCGCCGTCATCCCGGCGAGCAACGCGTCGTACACGGTGACCACCGAGGGCGACCCGGTCACGAAGATCACCGTCACGGCCAAGGCCGGCACGGTCTTCGACGAGCAGGGCACCACCGAGGTCGTCTACACCGTCACCGACTCGGGCGAGCCGTGCGTCGTCCCGGCGCCGGGTGCGCCGGCGCCGACCGACCCCTGCGGCCCGGACAACGCCTACTACGCGGGCAACGTGATCCCGTCGGACACCTCGGCGTACACGGTCTCGACCAAGGGTGACCCGGTCACCGAGATCACCATCACCTCGACCCCGGGCAACGTGCTCAACGACCAGGGCGACACCACGGTCACCTACACGGCCGTCGACTCGGGCGAGGCGTGCGTCGTCGGCCCGCCGGCCCAGCCGGAGCAGACCGACCCGTGCGGCCTGGACAACGCCTACTTCCCGGCGAGCGTGATCCCGGAGAGCACCGACGAGTTCACGGTCTCCACCGAGGGCGACCCGGTCACGAAGATCACCATCACCGCGACCGAGGGCAACGTCTTCGACGAGCAGGGCACCACCGAGGTCGTCTACACCGTCGAGGACTCGGGCGAGCCCTGCGTCGTCCCCGCGCCGACGGCTCCGGCCCCGGTCGACCCGTGTGGTCCGAACAACGCCTTCTTCGCGGACGAGGCCATCCCGTCGGACGCCGAGGGCTACACGGTCGCCACCGAGGGTGACCCGGTCACGAAGATCACGATCACGGCCAAGCCGGGCTACGTGCTCAACGGGCAGGGCGACACCGAGGTCAGCTACACCGCGACCGACTCGGGCGAGCCGTGCGTCGTCCCGGCCCCGGCCGCGCCGGCGCCGACCGACCCCTGTGGTCCGGACAACGCCTACTTCGCCACCGACGCCATCCCCGGCGACACTGAGGGCTACACGGTGACCACCGAGGGCGACCCGGTCACGAAGATCACGATCACCGCCACCGAGGGCAACGTGCTCGACGAGCAGGGCAACACCGAGGTGAGCTACACGGCCATCGACTCCGGTGTTCCGTGTGCGGTCGACGCCCGCGCGGTCGTCTGCTCGGTCAAGGTCGGCACGGTCGCCGCCCGCCCGGCGGGCACGATCCCCGGCACGATCTCGATCGTCGACGTCGCCACCCTCATCGCCCACGGCTTCGCCGGCGTCTTCCCCTTCACCTACGTGGAGAACGGCGTCCAGTACGAGGTGGTCCGGGCGGCGACCGAGGGCGAGACCGCGGCGGACGTCACCGGCGTCAGCTGTGACGTCGAGTCGGCCTCGCACCACAACCCGCCGAAGGATGCCGCGGGCCTGCCGAACACCGGTGGTCCTGCCGGCTGGCTGGTCCCGGTCGGAGTCGGCCTGGTGCTCGCGGGCGCCGCGCTGATGCTGATCCGTCGTCGGGGCGAGACCGCCTGACGGCTGACGCCTGACCGATAGCGCAGACCACCCGTGCCGAGGATCCTCGGCACGGGTGGTCCGCTTCTCGATCCGGTCAGCGGCGGGCGATCGCGACGCCCGCGAGCACGATCACGATGGTCCACATGACTCCGGCAGCTATCCACATCACGAAGGAGAAGACGCGGCAGGCCGCCGATCGGTTGCGCTTCTCGCGTCGTGTTCCGCCTCACGCCGTGCGGTGGTGGCGCAGGGCCCGGCCGCGGCGGTGGTGGGTGGCGGCCGCGGCCGGCACCCCCGGCGGCAGGCCCACGACCGCGCCGGGCGGCGTGTGGAACAGCCAGAGCGACAGCACCCGGTGGCCGTCCCAGTCGCCGGGCGGGATGCGCAGAGACACGTGCTGCTCGTCGCCGACGCGCGTCGTACGGACCACGCTCATGACCACCGGCGCCGCCTCGGGCAGGGTCAGCTTGACCTCCTCGTCGACGCCGAGGGCGACCGAGCTCGGGAGTCGGATCGCGGCGCCGCCCGCCGAGACGTCGACCAGCGCGCCGTCGACGCCGTCGAGCTGGATGGGCGCCCGGATGCCGACCCGGTAGGCGTTGCGCCGCGAGGTGGCGTAGGCGGGGGAGACGATGCGACGCATGCCGAGGGTCAGTGCGCCGGCGGCGATCACCAGCCAGGCGGCGGAGGTGACGGTGGCGCCCGCGGTCGCCCGCCACGGCACCAGGCCGGCGAGTCCCGCGGCGGCGTAGGCCAGGACGACGAGCGCGACCGCCGCCAGGACCCGCAGCACGCCCGGCACCCGCCCGCGGGTGCGCTGCTCGGCGCCTGCCTTGGGCGTCACCTCGAAGGACAGGCTGCGGCGGGTGAGCAGCCACCAGCCGCAGGAGAGGCCGACCGGGACGCGGAACACCCGCAGCGCGAACGCCGGCCCCAGCTGCAGGTGGTGGCGGAAGAGCCGCCGCAGACCCCACACCCGGACCAGGAACATCGCGGCGAAGACGGCCGTGAACGCCGCCGGGCTCGCCGTCGAGGTCTGCGCGCCACTGAGCAGGATCGTGATCGGGACGAGGAAGACCGCGATCGTCGCGACGCCCTCGAGCCACCACAGGGTGCCGGAGAGGTACTCGTAGTAGTTGCGCCACGACATCCAGCGCTTCGCCGCCCACAGCCGCTCGTGCGACAGGACCTGCATCGCCCCCATGCCCCAGCGCCGACGCTGCAGCAGGTACTGCTCGGCCGTCGTCGGCGCGAGCCCCACCGCCAGCGTCTGGTGGTGGAAGACCGTCTTCCAGCCGCGCCGGATCAGGGCGAGCGTGGTGTGCATGTCCTCGACGATCGTGTCGGTCGCGGCGCCGCCGACCTCGCGCAGGGCGCTGACCCGCAGCAGGGACGTCGAGCCGCACCAGAACGGGCCGGCGCCGTCGTGGTTGCGCGAGGCCATCAGCACGTGGAAGAAGAGCCCCTGCTCGCCGGTGACGCCGTCGTCGTCGAAGGCGCCGGCGTTGTAGAACTCCTGCGGGCCCTGCACGAGCGCGATGTCCGGGTCGTCGAACCAGCCCAGCGTCGCGGTCAGGAAGTGCGGCAGCGGCACGTGGTCGCAGTCGAGGACGGCGATCACGTCGATCGCCGGAGCGCCCTCGGCCTCCTCGCGCGCCATCACGTCGAGCGCGTGGTTCATGTTGCCGGCCTTGGCGTGGTCGTGGACGTCGCGCCGCACGTACCGGGCGCCGTAGGAGCGGCAGAGGTCGGCGACCCAGTCGCGGTCGCCGTCGTCGAGCACCCAGGTCTCGTGGGCGGGCTGGAGCTGGCACGCGGCGGCGATGGTCGGCGCGATCACCTCGACCGGCTCGTTGTAGGTCGGGATCATCACCGCGACCCGCCGCTCCGGTGCGTCGGCGTCGGCCCGGAGCACCGGGGGAGCGGCGCTGTCGAGGTTCCAGAGCGTGACCAGGCGGACGGCGAGGCCGGCCAGGGGGAGTGCCTCGAAGGCGACGAGGATCCAGGCCGCCGTACGGTTCCAGCCGTCGGGGGGAAGCGTCGCCGTGATCCGCCAGGTCAGGTAGGCGAGCACGGCCGCGAGCGCGACCAGGCCGCCGACCCGCGCCAGCAGCTGGGTACGGCGGCGCTCCGGCCCCGGTGGGTCGAGCACGTGGGCCCATCCGGCGAGACCGGTGCCGGCCTCGATCGATGCCGGGGCCTGCGTGGTCAGGCGATGGGGCCGCCCACCTTCCGCGGGCGTCGTCTTTCCTCTGGTGCGCATGGCAAGCCCTCCCGAGACCGAACCTTCACCAGTCTCCCATCGCGCCGAGGCCGCCGTCGAGGTCCCGTGTGTCCGGCGCCACGTCCCGAAGTAGTTGACATGGCATCTTCTCCGGGAGATAGTTGATACATCAACCAGATCGAGACCCGATCACCCCGGACCCTCAGGAGAACGCCATGAGCGAGACCACCGCCCTCACCGACATCACCGGCGACTACACCCTCGACGTCTCGCACAGCCGCCTCGGCTTCGTGGCCCGC
>NZ_BAABAC010000012.1:12726-15342 GCF_039537225.1 Nocardioides ginsengisoli | reverse complement strand
CACCGCACTCGGCGGCAAGTCACCAGCCGACCTCGTGCCCAACCTGCGTGGACAGAACACCTAGCTCCGGTGGGAGCGGATCCAGTGGTCGGGCGGTACGTCGGGACGGCCCGGCACCGGCTCCGCGGACTCGGTCCACGCGCCGCCCCAGGCGTCGGTGGCGACCGCGCGCCAGAAGGCGGCGGCGGGAAGGTTGTCGCGCTGGAAGGGGATCTCCCACGGCCCCGGATGGCGGTCGACGACCGCTCGCGCGACCGCGCGCCCCAGGCCGGTACGGCGGGCAGCGGGCACCACGAAGAAGGCCTGCATCACCCGCGCGTCGGCGTCGAGCCCGCGGACCAGCGCGAAGGCGACCGGCGCGTCCTCACCCGTGTTGGGGTGGGGCTGCCAGGCCAGGTAGCCGCACCGGTCGGGCGCGGGGTACTCGTCGAGCCACTCGTGCCGGTAGCGCCCGTCGGCGTACGGAAAGCCGTTGACGACCGCGCCGAGGTCGTGCCGGAAGTCCTGCCACAGCCACGCGACGACGTCCCACTGGTCGTCGCGGACCGGGCGCAGGCTCACTTCTTCGGCTTGTCGCCGGCCGGGCCGCTGGTGGACAGCGCGGCGACGAAGGCCTCCTGCGGCACCTCGACGCGGCCGACCATCTTCATCCGCTTCTTGCCCTCCTTCTGCTTCTCGAGCAGCTTCCGCTTGCGGGTGATGTCACCGCCGTAGCACTTGGCGAGGACGTCCTTGCGGATGGCGCGGATGTTCTCGCGGGCGATCACGCGGGCGCCGATGGCGGCCTGGATCGGCACCTCGAACTGCTGGCGCGGGATGAGGTCCTTCAGCTTGCCGGCCATCATCACGCCGTAGGAGTAGGCGGCGTCCTTGTGGACGATCGCGGAGAAGGCGTCGACCGGCTCGCCCTGGAGCAGGATGTCGACCTTGACCAGGTCGGAGGCCTGGTCGCCGGAGCGCTCGTAGTTGAGCGAGGCGTAGCCCTTGGTCTTGGACTTGAGCTGGTCGAAGAAGTCGAACGCGATCTCGCCCATCGGGAGCGTGTAGCGCATCTCGACGCGGTCCTCGGAGAGGTAGTCCATGCCGAGCAGGTTGCCGCGCTTTTGCTGGCACAGCTCCATGATCGTGCCGATGTAGTCGGCGGGCGCGAGGATCGTGGCGTTGACGATCGGCTCGCGGACCTCGGCGATCTTGCCCTCGGGGTACTCGCTCGGGTTGGTGACGATGTGGACGGTGCCGTCCTCCATGTGCACCTCGTAGACCACGTTGGGCGCGGTCGAGATGAGGTCGAGGTTGAACTCGCGCTCGAGCCGCTCGCGGGTGATCTCCATGTGCAGCAGGCCGAGGAAGCCGCAGCGGAAGCCGAAGCCCAGCGCGCCGGACGTCTCGGGCTCGAAGGTGAGCGCCGCGTCGTTGAGCTGGAGCTTCTCCAGCGCGTCGCGCAGCGTCGGGTAGTCGTCGCCGTCGATCGGGTAGAGGCCCGCGAAGACCATCGGGTTGGGGTGCTCGTAGCCGCCCAGCGGCTCGGTCGCCTGGCGCGAGGACACGGTGACCGTGTCACCGACGCGCGACTGGCGGACGTCCTTGACGCCGGTGATGAGGTAGCCGGTCTCGCCGACGCCGAGCTTGGCGGCCTTCATCGGCTCGGGGCTGATCACGCCGACCTCGAGCATCTCGTGCAGCGCGCCGGTCGACATCATCTTGATCTTGTCGCGGTGGGACAGCTCGCCGTCGACCACCCGGACGTAGGTCACGACGCCGCGGTAGGTGTCGTAGACCGAGTCGAAGATCAGGGCGCGCGCCGGCGCGTCGGCGTCACCGACCGGAGCCGGGACCTGGCGCACGATCTCGTTGAGCAGCCGCTCGACACCCACGCCGGTCTTGGCCGAGGTGAGCAGCACGTCCTCGGGCTCGCAGCCGACGAGGTTGGCCAGCTCGAGGGCGTACTTCTCGACGTTGGCGCTGGGCAGGTCGATCTTGTTGAGCACCGGGATGATGTGGAGGTCGGCGCCCATGGCGAGGTAGAGGTTGGCCAGCGTCTGGGCCTCGATGCCCTGGGCGGCGTCGACCAGCAGGATCGCGGCCTCGCACGCCTGCAGCGACCGCGACACCTCGTAGGTGAAGTCGACGTGGCCCGGGGTGTCGATCATGTTGAGGATGTAGGTGCCGGGCTCGGCGCCCTCCTCGTTGCCGTCGACGACCGTCCACGGCATCCGCACGGCCTGCGACTTGATGGTGATGCCGCGCTCGCGCTCGATGTCCATCCGGTCGAGGTACTGCGCCTTCGCCTCGCGCTCGCCGACGACGCCGGTCAGCTGCAGCATCCGGTCGGCCAGCGTCGACTTGCCGTGGTCGATGTGCGCGATGATGCAGAAGTTGCGGATGATCGCCGGGTCGGTGTGACCCGGCTGCGGGGCGGAGGATACGGACATGGTCCGGCCATTCTTCCAGGGTCGGGCGGGTTCAAGAATTCGCCGCCCGCGGTTCACCCCCGACTCCCCTGTCGCGCACCCCCGCGTTCGCCCGGAGGCGATGGTCTGGGCGCATGACCTCGGACTCCCCTGACCTCGCCTCCCGCCGCTCGATCCTCCGCGGCGCCGCGCTCCTGGCCGGTGC
>NZ_BAABAC010000012.1:0-12678 GCF_039537225.1 Nocardioides ginsengisoli | reverse complement strand
ACCACCGGCCTGTACGGCGGCCGCGCGTCCGCCGCGCCGCTCCTCGTGCGCGCCGACCGGCCCGCGCTCACCCTCGGCGTCCAGTCGGGCGACGTACGGCCGGGACAGGCGCTGCTCTGGGCCCGCGCCGACCGCCCGTCCCGCCTGGTCGCGGAGATCAGCCGCGACCCGTCCTTCCGCACGGTGCGCACGGTCCGCGGCCCGGTCGTCACCCCGGAGACCGACCTCACGGGCACCATCGCGCTCGACGGCCTGCCGGCCAGCACCGACCTGCACTACCGGATCAGCGCCGTCGACCTGCACGACCACCGCGCCACCAGCGCCCCGACGCTCGGCCGGCTGCGGACCGCCCCGCGCCGCGGCGACGACGTCAGCTTCCTGTGGTCGGGCGACATCGCCGGGCAGGGCTGGGGCGTCAACCCGGAGTACGGCGGCTTCCGCATCGCCGACGCGATGCGCGCCCGCAACGCCGACTTCTTCCTGTGCAGCGGCGACAACGTGTACGCCGACGGCCCGGTGCAGGCGTCCGTCGCGCTGCCCGGCGGCGGCACCTGGCACAACCTGGTGACCCCCGAGAAGACGAAGGTCGCGGAGACGCTCGACGAGTACCGCGGCCAGTACCGCTACAACCTGATGGCCGACAACTGGCGCGCCTTCCTCGGCGAGACCGCGCAGGTCACCCAGTGGGACGACCACGAGGTGCGCAACAACTGGTACCCCGGGCAGATCCTCGACGACGCCCGCTACACCGAGAAGCGGATCGACGTCCTCGCCGCGCGCGCACGGCAGGCCTTCCACGACTACGTGCCGGTCGCGGAGATCTCCCCCGACCCGGACGGCCGCGTCTACCGGGTCATCCACTACGGCGAGCACCTCGACCTGTTCGTGCTCGACATGCGCACCCACAAGGACCCGAACACCGCGAACCGCGAGACCACCGGCGACGGCGGGGTGCTCGGCGAGCGGCAGACCGCGTGGCTGATCCGCGAGCTGCAGCGCTCCCGGGCGACCTGGAAGGTGATCGCCAACGACCTGCCGCTCGGGCTCGTCGTACCGGACGGAGCGAGCGCGCAGGAGGGACTCGCCCAGGGCGACGCCGGCCGGCCGCTGGGCCGCGAGATCGACATCGCGCGGGTGCTGACCGCACTGCAGCGGGCGGGGATCCGCAACCACGTGTGGCTGACCGCCGACGTCCACTACACGGCGGCGCACCACTACTCCCCCGACCGGGCCGCCTACCAGCGGTTCGACCCGTTCTGGGAGTTCGTGTCCGGCCCCCTCAACGCCGGCGCCTTCGGGCCGAACGCCCTGGACGGCACGTTCGGCCCGGTCGCCGACTTCGTCGCCGCGCCGCCGGCGCCCAACGCCTCCCCGGCGCAGGGCTTCCAGTTCTTCGGCGAGGTCGAGGTCGACGGCCGCAGCGGCCGGCTCACCGTGACGCTGCGGGACGTCGTCGGCGCCGCGATCTACACCAGGACGCTCGACCCCGCCGCGCGCTGAGCCTGCTCCACGCCGGCCACCCAGGTGCTCAGCACCCGGGTGGTCAGCAGCGCCTCCGGCTCGCCGGCGAACGGGTCGGCCGCGAGGACGACGAGGTCGGCGACCCGGCCGGGCGCGATGGTGCCGACCCGGCCCTCGAGCCGCGAGGCGTACGCCGCGTCGCGGGTCGCGTGGGACAGCGCCTCGGCGAGCGGCACGGCGAGGTGCGGCGTGTTCGCCGGCAGGCCCTCGACCAGCGCGGACCGGCGGGTCGTGGCGACGTACATGTTCGGGAGGGGCGGGTGCGGAGCGGTCGGCGCGTCGGTGCCGAACGCGAGGACGCCGCCGGCGTCGGTGATCTCGCGCCACGGGTAGCCGCGCTCGACCCGCTCGTCGCCGAGCATCGCGCGCCAGTTGTCCTGGATCGCGGGGTCGGCGTGGACGGGCTGCATCGACGCGACGACGCCGAGCCGGGCCAGCCGCGCGATGCTCTCGACGGACACGACCTCGAGGTGCTCCATCCGGTGCCGCCGGTCGCGGGGACCGTTGACCCGGATCGATTCCTCCAGCGCGTCCAGCGCGATGGCCGACGCCTCGTCGCCGATGGCGTGGATGGCGATCTGCAGGCCGGCCGCGTCGGCGGCGACCACGACCGGGGTGAGCGCGGCACGGTCCCAGATGGGGGCGGCGTTGCTGCCGTCGGCGTACGGCCGGGCCATCGAGGCCGTGCAGCTGTCGATCACGCCGTCGGCCATGATCTTGATGCCGGCGATGCACAGCCGGTCGCCGTCCAGGCGGCGGGCGTGGGCGATCGCCTCCTCGACCTGGGCGAGGTTCTCCGCCTCGGTCGCGGCGGGCTTGACCAGCCAGTGGCCGACGATCCGCATCGGGAGCGTGTCGGCGGCCAGCGCCCGCTCGAAGGTCGCCAGGTCGTGCGCCTCGACGCCCATGTCGACGACCGTGGTGACGCCGTCGGCGAGATAGCGGCCGCATCCGGTCTGCAGCCACGCGTCGCGGTCGGCGTCGGTGACCTGGCCGGCGAGGAAGGACCGCATCAGGCCCAGCGCGGCCATCTCGCTGAGCAGGCCGGTGGCCTCGCCGTCGGCGTCCCGCTCGATGGCGCCGCCGATCGGGTCGGGGGTGTCGGCGTCGATGCCGAGCTCGCGGAGCGCGGCGGTGTTGACCCACGCGGAGTGCAGGTCGTTGGCGGACAGGTAGACCGGGACGTCGGGCGCGACCGCGTCGAGCAGGCTCCGGTGGGGCGCGTGGTCGCCGAGCTGCGGGTGGAGCCAGCCGCCGCCGACGACGCGGACCGGGGCGGTGGCGGCGGCCGCGGCGACCCGCGCCTGGATCTCGGCGAGGTCGGCGGCGGCGNCCGCCGCGCCCATCTCGATCAGGTGGGTGTGGGCGTCGACGAACCCCGGGAGCACGACGGCGCCGTCGAGCTCGACGATCTCGGCGTGCGGCGGGGCCTCCTGGTCGACGGCGGCGATGCGGCCGTCGGCGATCGTCAGGGCGACGGCCCAGGGGCGCGCGGGGTCGGCGGTGAAGATACGGCCGCCGCGCAGGTGCACGGTCGCGGGAGTCTCGGTCACGCGGAGGTCGTTTCCGTAGAACAGGCGGGTCAGTCCGGCGTACAGGGCGGCGGCGCCCAGCATGCCGACGGGCAGGGAGAGGTCGAGGCCGTCGAGGGCCTTCGCCACCGGGCCGGTGAAAGCCTCGGTGCTGGCGCAGAGCAGGGCCAGGCCGAAGGACACCAGGCAGGCGATGGCGCCCGCGAGGTTGACGCCGCCCGTGTACCAGTACGGCGAGGCGGGGGTGTCGTCGCTGAGCTCGGCGCCGTCGTACCGGTTGCGGCGCATCAGGATGTCGGTCACGTAGATCGCCATGATCGGCCCGACGAGGGTCACCAGCAGCACCAGCGCGCTGCTGACGGTGCTGAGGAAGTCGAAGACGAGCAGCGCGTAGAGGGTCATCGCGACGCCGATCGCGCCGTTCACGACCACGCTCGCGATCCGGCTGAGCGGCACGCCGACGGCCTGCAGCGCGAGCCCGGAGCTGTAGGTCGTGAGCGCGTTGTTGGCGAGCGTCCCCACGATGATCGCGACCATGAACAGGGTGTTGAACCAGCCCGGCACGATGCTCTGCAGCCCGGCCTGCGGGTCGGACATGTCGACGACGGTCGCGGCGAGCGCGCCAACGGTGAGGAAGACGACGCTCGGGACGGCGTTGCCGAGTGCGGTCCAGCCGGCGACGGCGACCGGGCTGGTCTCGCGCGGCAGGTAGCGGGCGAAGTCGGAGCTGATCGTGTACGACAGCGGCGTCGACGCGATGAGCGTCACCGCGGCGATCCAGGTGACCCAGAGGTCGCCGCCGCCGAGGTGCAGGGCCGGGACGTAGGAGAAGTCGGCCTTCGCGACGACGAAGCCGGACAGCACGAGGAAGACCACCGCGAGCGCGGCCGAGAGCGGGCCGTAGAGCCGCATGATCACGCCCTGGCCGTAGACCGACACGAGCATCGTGGCCGAGGCGAGCGCGACGACGATCACGACCTTGACCGGCGTGGAGACCGGGATCCCGACCCGGTCGGCGAGCGAGAACCCGATCACCGACGCGGCCACCCAGTTGAGCGCGATGTAGCAGATCGAGACGAACCAGCCGTTGACCGCGATCGCGACCCGGTTGCCGCGCACGCCGTACATGGCGCGGGTGGCGACCTGGCTCGGCGTACCGGACGCGGGGCCGGTGACCGCGACGATGCCGGTCACGATCGAGAACAGCGAGCCGACCACGATCGCGGCGAACGCCTGCACCAGGCTCAGGCCCATCAGGACCAGCGCGCCGCCGACGACGAGCGCCAGGTAGTTGACGTTCGGGGCGACCCACAGCGCGAACAGGCTGCGCGCGGTGCCGTGCCGCTCGGTGTCCGGGATGACGTCGATGCCGTGCGCCTCGACGGGGCCGGGCAGGTGCGGCTCGTGCGGCTCGTGCGGCTCGTGGGCGTCGTGCGCCGCCGTGGTCTGGTCGATCGTCATGGGCCTGGTCCCTCGTCCGGATGCTGTGTCGGCCGTCACGCTAGGCAGCCAAAACGATTTGGGCCAGGTTCGGGCGCTGCGGACCCAAAACGGTTTGGCCCCGCGTAGCGTGGGCCCGTGCCCCCGCCGCCGTCCCGTCGCCCGACCATCCGTGACGTCGCCCGAAGCGCGGGCGTCTCGGTCACGACGGTCTCGCACACCTTCAGCGGCAACGGCAAGGTCGCCCCCGCCACCCAGCAGCGGGTCCGGACCGCGGCGCACGACCTCGGCTACCGCCCCGACGTCATCGCCCAGGGCCTGCGCAGCAACCGCCTCGGCGTGATCGCGCTCGTCGCCCGCCAGCTCGACGCACTGCGTCCGGAGCTGCTGTTCGACGTCGACTACTTCGCGCGCTTCGCCGGCGCCGCCGCGGTCGCCTCGCTCGCCGAGGGACTCGGCCTCATGCTCGTCTCCGACCCCACCGGCCCCCGCGCCGCCGGCGCGGCGCTCGCCAGCGACGGCTTCATCGTCACCGAGCCGGTCGTCGACGACCCGCTCGTCGAGATGCTGACGAACGCGGGGATCCCGTTCGTGACCGTCGGCGAGATCCCGGGCGTCGCGCCGGAGACGAGCGACGTCCCCCTCGTCGACATCGAGTCCGGCCGCCTCACCACCCTCGCCCTCGACCACCTGTGGGAGAGCGGCGCGCGGCGGATCGCCCTGGTCACCGGCACCGACCGCAACGAGTGGAACCTCCGCTCGGCGTCCGTCTACCAGCGCTGGGCACGCTTCCGCCGGATGCCGCCCGCACTCGTCCACGCACCCGAGGCGCTCGACGACGAGGGCGGGCGCCGGGCGGCGATCACGCTGCTCGACGGCTCGGACGCGGGCGGCGTGCCGGACGGGATCTACGCGCTGACCAGCAATCACGCGCTGGGGATCCTCGCCGAGCTCACCGTCCGCGGCCTGCGCGTGCCCGACGACGTCCGGATCGTCGCCGGTTCGGACGCCGAGAGCCTGCGCACCTCCCAGACCACCATCAGCTCCATCGACCTGCGGCCCGACGAGCTCGCCCGCCGCGCGGTCCAGGCGCTCGCGGCCCGCCTCGACGACCGCCCGCCGCCCGACCACGGCGACGCGCCGGTCGGCCGCCTGCTGGTGCGGGCGTCGTCCCGGCCCCGGAGCCCGGACCAGCGATGATGGGCCGCGTGTTTCCCACCGTCATCCCCCACGGACGCACCGCCCGCCGCCTGTCCTGGGCGCACCTCCCCCCGCTCGTGCGTCGTGCGGTCGAGGAGCGACTCGGCTCGCCGGTGGTCGAGGCGGTGTCGCAGGACAGCGGGTTCACGCCCGGGTTCGCCTCCGTCCTGACCTGCGCGGACGGCTCGCGGACGTTCGTGAAGGCGGCCTCGACCCGCGCCCAGCGCCTGTTCGCGGACGCCTACCGGGAGGAGGCGCGCAAGCTCGCCGCGCTGCCCGCCGACGTACCGGCGCCGCGGCTGCTGTGGACCGACGAGGTGGCGGACTGGCTGCTGCTCGCGACCGAGTACGTCGACGCCCGCGCCCCGCACCGCCCCTGGACCGCCGACGACCTCGGGTCCGCCTCGGCGATGGCGGTCGCGATGGCCGCGACGCTCACCCCGGCGCCCGCGATCGAGCTGGCCGGCGCGGTCGAGGAGTTCGCCTCCTGGCCGGCCCTGTGGGATCGGATCGACCACCCGCGCGCGAGCGAGATCCGGGCGCTCGCCGACCAGTACGCCGACGTCGTCGCCGGCGACACCCTCGTCCACACCGACATCCGCGACGACAACATCCTGATCGGCCCCGACGGCGGCGCCCTGCTCTGCGACTGGAACTGGCCCACCGTCGGCGCCCCCTGGCTCGACTCGCTGCTGCTGCTCATCGGCCCCCGCGGCGACGGCCTCGACGTCGACGCGCACATCGCCGCGCACCCGCTGCTCGCCGACGTGCCCCCGGAGCACATCGACGTCTTCCTCGCCCTGATCCTCGGCTACTTCGCCGCGAACGCCCTCCAGCCCGTCCCGACCACGTCCCCCTACATCCGCGAGGCCCAGGCGTGGCAGCGGGACGTCATCGACCACTGGCTCGCCGAGCGGCGAGGATGGCTGTCCTGACGCCTGCCCGACCCGGATTTGGGCGGCGGATCACAGCGCTGTTAGCCTTGCTGGTCGCGTCTCATGTTGGTTCCGCGCGCCCGCCCTCCGGCGGTCGCACGCCGACCACGCCGACGCGGTCGAGCAGTCCCGACGACCGCACGAGCGCGAGACGCACTCCGGACCAGTCCAGCATTTCCCTTCCACACAGAGGCGAGAAGAACCCGTGGCGAACATCAAGAGCCAGATCAAGCGCAACAAGCAGAACGAGAAGGCGCACGAGCGCAACAAGGCCGTCAAGACCGGCCTGAAGACCGCGATCCGCAAGTTCCGCGAGGCCGCTGCGGCCGGCGACAAGGACAACGCCGCCGTGCTGGCGCAGGACGCCACCAAGAAGCTCGACAAGGCCGCCTCCAAGGGCGTCATCCACAAGAACCAGGCCGCGAACCGCAAGTCGTCGATCGCGAAGCAGGCCGCCTCTCTCTGAGACGTATCCCTGCTGGCTCCGGTCCGGAGCCATCACGGCAAGGGAGTCCCCGTTCCGGGGGCTCCCTTCGTGATTTTTCCCGGCTCGCACGCAGGGGGTGCCGGGCCAGGCCGGCGCGAGCCCGCGCGGTCAGGCCCGATCAGGCGCGGCGCAGTGAGGTGATGGTGAGCACGAGCCGCTCGAGCGCGTACGACGCGTCGCTCGCGGCGCCCTTGATGTCGGCGTCGGCCTGGGCGACGGCGCGGATCGCGCGGGCGAGACCGGCCTCGGTCCAGCCGCGGGCCTGGTCGCGCAGGGAGCGGAGCTTCCACGGCGGGACCCCGACCTCGCGGGCCAGGTCGGCGTCGCGCATCCCGCGCGGGGCGCTGACCAGGCGGGCGAGCCCGCGGGCGCTGCCGGCGAAGGCGGAGGTGATCAGGACCGCGGCCGTCCCCGCGTCGAGCGCCCACCGGAGCTCCTCGAGCGCGACCCGGTCGCGGCCGGCGAAGGCGGCGTCGGCGACGGCGAAGGACTTGGCCTCGGCCCGGCCGCCGAAGTAGCGGCGGACCTGGGCCTCCCCGATCCGCTCGCCCGGGAAGTCGTTGGTGAGCTGGCTGGCCGCGCCGGCGAGCGAGCGCAGGTCGCGGCCGATCGCCTCGATCAGGACGTCGGCGGCCTCGCGGTCGATGGTGGCGCCGTGCCGGCGTACCTCGTTGGCGACGAAGCCCGGGAAGTCGGAGGGCTTGAGCTCCTCGGACTTGTGCTCGGTGACGGCCTTGAGCTTGCGCAGCTTGGTGAGGACGCCGCTGCCCTTCTGGCCGCCGCCGTGGACCAGCACCAGGGCGACGTCCTCGACCGGCGCCGCGGCGTAGCCGAGCAGCCCCTCGACCGACTCGTCAGGCAGGTTCTCCAGGCCGCGGACGACGACGCAGCGGACCGCCGAGAAGAGCGACGGGGCCGCCATCTCGCCCAGCGTGGCCAGGGTCAGGTCGGCCGCCGAGCTGTCGGCGAACTCCGCCTCCGCGTCGTGCGCGCGGACCGCGGCCTTGACCTCGTCGACCGTGCGCGCGCCGAGGTACTCCTCCTTGCCGGTGACCAGGGTGACCCGTCCCAGCACGTCCTCGGCCCGCATGTGCTCACCCTCCCATATGCCGGCGACAGCGCCCGCCTCACCTCCCTGTGACGACGTGGACCCGGCCGGGACCGTCGGCGACCACCGCGATGTCGCCGTCGCGGTCGGTGCGCCGGACCTCGGCCCCGTCCCGCCGCAGGTCGCGGACCACACCGGACGAGGGGTGCCCGTAGTCGTTGTCGGCGCCGACCGAGATGAGCGCCAGCTCGGGACGCAGCGAGGCGAGCCAGGCCAGGTCCTGGTGGGAGCTGCCGTGGTGCGGGACCTTGAGGACATCGACGTCGAGCCCACGGGCCAGGGACGCCACCTGCTGTTGCCCTGGCGGCTCGAGGTCGCCGGTGAGGAGGAGCCGGACGCCGGCCTCCTCGACCAGCAGCACCACGCTGGCGTCGTTGGCCGAGCTGCCGTCGCCCGCCCCGGGCACCGGCCCGGGGAGGTCGGGGTGCAGGACCTGCAGGGTCGCGGCGCCGACCCGTCGCGTCGCACCGTAGGGCGCCAGCCGGACCGGCACCCGCGCCGACGCGGCCGTCTCGCGGACCAGGTCGACTCCCCCGGGCGGATCCAGCACGGGCGTCACCTCGATCGCGTCGACCTCCCGCCCGTCGAGCGCGCCGCGCAGCCCGTCGACGTGGTCGGCGTGGAAGTGGGTCAGGACCAGGAGCGGGACCCGCCGGACACCGAGCCGGTCGAGGCAGCCGTCGACCGCGTCGGGCTCGGGACCTGTGTCGATCACGATCGCCTGGTGCGGCGCGACGTTGAGCGCCAGCGCGTCGCCCTGCCCGACGTCGCACGCCACCAGGACCCAGCCGGGCGGCGGCCACGACCCGGACCGCGACCACAGCCGCCCCGGCAGGCCGAGCAGGACCACGAGCAGCACGAGCGCCAGCCCGACGGCGACCGGCGGACGTCGGACGAGGCGCGGGAGGGCGAGCGCCGCCACCAGGCACAGCACGGCGAGCGCCCCGACCGCGAGCGGCCCACTCCCCCAGCCGATCGCCGCGCCGGGCAGTGCGGCGCCCCGGTCGGCGACCTCGAGGATGCCGGCGACCGCCCAGGCTGCCGTCGTACCGACGAGGTGGCCGGCCCACGGCCACACCAGCCCGACGACGCCCGCGAGCAGGCCGAGGACCGTCGCCGGCCCGACCAGCGGCTCCGCCAGCAGGTTGGCGACGATTGCGACCAGGCTGACCTGGCCGGACACCAGCGCGATGACCGGGGTGCAGGCGAGCTGGGCGGCCGTCGGGACGGCGATCGCCTCGGCGAGCCCGCCCGGCAGCCAGCGTCCGAGCGCGGTCGCCATCGGCGGACCGGCCAGGACTATGCCGCCCGTCGCGAGCACCGACAGCGCGAACCCCGCCGTCAACGCCAGCCCCGGCTGGACCAGGACCAGTGCCGCCACCGCCACGCCGAGCGCACGCAGGCCCCGTTGTCGGCCGTCGTGGGCGAAGGCGAACAGCCCGACGGCGCCCATCGCGGCCGCCCGCAGCACACTCGGCTCGGTCCGCGCCAACAGGATGAAGCCGGCGATGCCCAGCAGCCCGACCACGATCAGGCCGCGCGCGCCGACCTGGGCCATCCGGGCCACCAGCAGCAGCGCACCGACCACCAGGGTGAGGTTGGTGCCGCTGACGGCGGTCAGGTGGGTCAGGCCCGTGGTGCGGAAGTCCTCCTCGACGGCCGCCGGCAGAGCGGCGTCGTCACCGTCGACGAGCGCCGGGACGAGGCCCGCCTGCTCGGGCGGCCGGTCGGCGACCGCGGCGCGGATCGAGGAGCGCAGCGCGGCCGAAGCCCGCCACCAGACGTCCGGAGCGGCCAGCACCTCGGGCCGTCGTACGTCGATCAGCACCGCCGCCGTGTCGGGGTCGTCGGCCGGAACCAGCCGTCCGCGGGCGCGGACCCGGGCGCCGAGCTGGACCTTCTCCCACGACGGATCGCCCAGCAGGACGACGCTGCCGCCGAGCCGGAGCCGACGACCGCGGGCGGTCAGCCCCCTCACCCGAAGCCGTACGACGGCCTGCGGACCCGCCCTCCCCGGCACCGTGCGCGGGTCGGAGACGACCGTCGCCGTCAGCTCCGCGACGCCGCGGCGCGCGGCCAGATCGGCCAGGGGTGAGCCCCGGACCGCGTCATGGCGCAGCAGCGTGATCGTCACGGCCGCGACCGCGGCCAGCACGAGGGCGCCCAGGAGCCGCCGATGACCGTGGGTGACCGTCAGCGAGCGCGCCACGATGCCCGGCGCGAGCAGGAGCGGGTAGGCGCTCGCGCCGATCAGGGAGGCGGCGATCGCGCCGAGCCAGACGGCGCCGCCGAGGAGCGGCATCCGGAGATCGGGGACCGACCAGGCCTGCCGCGACCTAGAGTTCCGCGAGTGACCCGCTATCGCACCCCCGAGCTCGCCCGCGGGGCGCTCGGCGCCCTGGTCGGCATCGCGATCGCGGGGGCGACCGCGCGGGCCGTGCCGGGCGGGCCCGAGCTGCTGCCGTTCATCGTCGCGCCGATGGGCGCGTGCGCCGTGCTGCTGTTCGCCGTCCCCGCGAGCCCGCTCGCGCAGCCGTGGCCCGTGCTCGGCGGCAACCTGATCTCGACCGCGGTCGGGCTGACCGCGCACTGGCTGTTCGACGACGTCCTGCTCGCGGCGGCCGTCGGCGTCGGGACCGCGATCGGCGTGATGATGCTGCTCGGCTGCCTGCACCCGCCGGGTGGCGCCTGCGCCCTGCTGGCGGCGACGGCGACCCCCGCGATCCACGAGCAGGGGCCGCTCTTCGTCCTCTCGCCGGTCGCGGTCAACACCGTCGCGCTGCTGCTCGTCGCGATCGCGGTCAACAACCTGACCGGCAAGCGCTATCCGCACCAGCCGCCGCCACCGGCGCCGGCCGGGGCGGCGGCCGCGCTCGGCATCACCACGCCCGACGTCGAGGAGGCCATGACGCGGCTGGCCGACCGGCTCGACGTACTGCCCGCGGACATCGTGGCCATCGTCCGCGACGCCGAGACGCACGCCCTGGACCGGCGGCTCGGGTCGATCCCGGTCGAGCGGATCATGAACACCGACGTGGCGGTGGTGCATCCGTTCGAGTCGATCTACCGGGCGCGGACGCTCCTCGTGCAGCGGCAGGTCAAGACCCTGCCCGTCGTCGACGACGAGCGGCGCGTCGTCGGGGTGGTGTCGATCATCGACCTGTTCACCCGCGACATCGTCGAGCTGGAGACCGTCGACACGATCATGCGGACCGACGTCACCACCATCGCGGCGGCGACGCCCGTCGCCGAGCTGGTGCCGGCGATGACGAGTGAGGGCTACAAGAACGTCCCGGTCGTCGACGATGACGGGCGGCTGGTCGGGATGATCACGCGCGGCGAGCTGATCGCCGTCCTGCACCGGGCGCTGCTCGGCGCGACCTGAGCCGCCGGCGGAGTCGGGGCGCACGGGTCACACCGTGACGTAGGCGAGGAGGCGGTCGAGGGTCTTGGGGCCGATGCCGTCGACCTCGAGCAGCTCGTCGACGCTGGAGAACCCGCCGTGCTCGGTGCGCCAGGCCAAGATCGCCTGGGCCGTGACCGGACCGACCTGGGGCAGCGTCTCGAGCTGGGCCTGGTCGGCGGTGTTGAGGTTGACGAGAGCAGCGGGCGCGCCGGATGCCGCCGGCGGGGCCGCGGCGGACACCGGGCCGGGTGGGCCGCCGACGACGATCTGCTCGCCGTCGACGAGGACCCGCGCGAGGTTGAGCGAGCGGAGGCTGACGCCGCGGCGGGCGCCACCGGCGGCGGCGAGGGCGTCGGTGACCCGCGCGCCCGCAGCGAGGACCACGATGCCGGGGTGGCGGACCTTGCCGGTGACGTCGACGGTCACCGAGGCGGCAGCGCTCGGAGCCGCTGGGCCGGCGGCTGCCGGGGCTGCAGGTGGGGTGGCTGCGGAGTCGACGGTGCCGGCGGAAGCACCGGCGGTCGGGGTGGCGGAGGCGGAGGCGGCGTCGGTGGCGAGCACGAGCGGGCCGGTCGGGTCGGCGGAGACGGGCGCGAGCTGCGTCGTACGGTCGCGGACGACCCACCAGGTGGTGACCGCGAGGCCGAGCGCGACGGCGAGCGCGACGACGGTGAGATGCGCGGCGCCGAGGACCGGGACGCGGGCGAGCAGCTCGGCACGCCACGTAGCGACGCGGCGCGGGCCGATGCGGCGGGTCGCCGCGTGACGTCCGGGCTGCGGCAGGGGCGGCGCGGGGCGGGGCTGCGGGGGCCGGGGCGGCGGCGGGACGGTCGGCGAGGGCATCGGGAGGGCGACGATGCGGGTGTGGTCGGCCCACCACGGCTCGGCAGAACGGGGCTCGACCGCCGTCTCCGCGGCGGGCGCCGGAGGCGGATCGGGCGCGTGGGCGGGGGTGTCGGCCGGGGCGCCGAGGTGGGCGCCGATGAGCGCGAGGCGGCTCGCGGCGGCGGCGCGGCGGTCGAGATCGGGACGGGTGGCGGAGGGGCGGT
>NZ_BAABAC010000011.1:0-21980 GCF_039537225.1 Nocardioides ginsengisoli | reverse complement strand
ATGTGCTCGGCGAGGTCGATGACCGGTCGCACGACCACGGTGCTGGCGGTGCCGAGCCATGCGCGGACCTGCTCGGTGCTGATCGGGCGGTCGTTCCACCGGGCGACGGGGTTGTCGCCCGAGAGGGTGGTGTCGGTGATGTGGACGTTGATCGTGGCTTTGCGGGCGGGCGCGCCCTCGAGGTCGAGCATCAAGTCGGCCCGGGCCAGCTCGCCGATCGCCTGCGACCGCCGGACGTCGAGCGAGGCCGCGCTGCCCAGGCTCCCCAGCAGCGTGGCGCGGCGGGCGATGGCGTCGTCGAGGTCGTGGGCGTCGGCGGCGTCGAGGAGGCCGGAGATGGACGCCTGGCCGTTGGTGTTGGGCTCGTCGATGTCGACGTAGCGCTGGTCGGCCGCGGCCGCTTCGCGTTCCGCCTCGGCCCGCTCGGGGTCGAACCGGAGGATCGCCTCGGCGATCAGCCGGTCGAGCTGGGCCCAGCCGACGCCGGAGGCGTTGAACAGGTTGCGGTCGACGAATGCCGCGGCGTCGGCGGAGAGCGGGCCGACCATGTCGGAGATCCGCTCGGCCCGCCAGGGGGCGAGGCGTCCGGCCATGACGGCGGCCCACACGTGGGGCAGGCGCCAGGCGCAGCCCAGGATCCGCGCTACATAAGCCCTCCCGCCGTCGGGCGAGCGACCGAGGACGGCCACGAGCTCCATCAACGCGAACTCCGACACCAGCGGGGCGCCGTCGCCGGCCAGGGGCAGGCCGGTGTCGATGAAGCCCTCGCGGACCGTGGCCGCGCCCTCGACGCCTTCGACGATGTTGTCTTCGGCCCAGGTGACGATGTCGGCCCACTCGCGGATCAGGGATGCGTGGCGGACCTCGGCCTCGGCGCGCAGCCGCGTCAGCACCGGGGTGGTGCTGGTGGCGGAGGCGGTGTCGCGAGGCATACCCCTACCCCAACATGTTGAGCCCACCCTGCCAAGGCCACTGCGGCGACTCCTTGCCGGAGGCGCCGATTCCTGCCGGATACGGCAAGAATCGGCCCGAATCATGCGGTCAGAAGCCGCCGGCCTTGCCCTCGAGGTGGGGCGCCAGTCGATAGGCCCCCTCCGCGTCACGGGCTGCGAACCGGGCCAGCACCCGCGCGGCCGCCAGCTGGCCTGACACCGTCGTCCCGCTGACCGGCACCTCGCGCCGACGGGCGCGAGGTCGCCGGTTCAGTACCGCCCATGACCACCACCCAGACCTCGTCCCTGTCTCCCTCTGGCCGGATCGCCGACCGCGTCGTCATCGTCACCGGTGGCGCGCGCGGCATCGGCGCGGCGTGCGTCCGCCGCCTCGCCGAGGAGGGCGCGTACGTCGTGATCGCCGACGTCCTCGAGGCCGAGGGCAGCGCCCTGGCGGCCGAGCTGGGCGAGCGGACGGCGTACCTCGGCCTCGACGTGACCAGCGAGGACGGCTGGGGCGAGGCCGTCGCCGCCGCCGAGGAGCGCTTCGGCCCGGTGTCGGGGCTCGTCAACAACGCCGGCATCGTCCACGTCGAGCCGATCGAGACGCTGAGCGAGGCCGACTACCGCCGGGTGATCGACGTCAACCAGGTCGGCGTCTTCCTCGGCATGAAGGCCGTGCTGGCCTCGATGCGCCGCGCCGGATCGGGCTCGATCGTCAACATCTCCTCGACCGGCGGCCTGGTCGCCTACTCGCGGATCCTCGGCTACGTCGCCTCCAAGTGGGCCGTGCGCGGCATGACCAAGACCGCGGCCCAGGAGTTCGGCCCGGACGGGATCCGGGTCAACTCGGTCCACCCCGGCATCATCCGGTCCGAGATGACCGCCAACTCGGACCGCTCGCACGAGCAGGTCAAGACGCAGCCGCTGGCGCGCGAGGCGGAGCCGTCGGAGATCGCGAACCTGGTGCTCTTCTTGATCTCCGACGAGTCGAGCTACAGCACCGGCTCGGAGTTCGTGGCCGACGGCGGCTTCACCTCGCTCTGAGACACCTGCCGGGCCGGTATGTTTCGATTAGTAACACTTGGTGCCGTTGAGTGGAACTACGAGCCGGGCCGCCCGGGGCCGCTGCCTACCTTCGCGACGAAGAGTTCCCCGAGGTCCCGAAGGAGGACGACGTGCTCGACAAGGAGGTCGCCGGTTTCCTGGCGCTGCTCAACGAGAGCTTCCCGCCGATCGCCGCGATGAGCGGCGCCGAGGCGCGCGCGGCGACGAAGGCCCGGCAGGTCCCGCCCGGCAACCTGGACGACGTCCGCTCGGCCGAGGACGTGACCATCGAGGTCGACGGCGGCACGATCGGCGCGCGGGTCTACCGCCCGCACGGCCCGGCCGACGTACGGCGTCCGCTGGTGCTCTTCCTGCACGGGGGCGGCTTCGTGTTCTGCGACCTGGAGAGCCACGACGGCTTCTGCCGGCAGCTGGCCCGCGAGGTCGACGCGGTCGTCGTGTCCGTCGACTACCGGCTGGCGCCGGAGCACCGGGCGCCGACGGCGGCCGAGGACGGCTACGCCGCGCTGCTGTGGGCGAGCGAGCGCCACGACGAGCTCGGCACCGACCCGGCGCGGGTCGTCGTCGCGGGCGACAGCGCGGGGGGCAACCTGGCCGCGGTCGTCGCGCTGATGGCGCGCGATCGCCGGGGGCCCGAGCTCGCCGGACAGGCGCTCCTCGGGCCGGTCATCGATCCCGGCTGCGACACCCCGAGCTATGCCCTCTACGCCGACGGCTGGTTCAACACCCGGGCCAACATGGAGTGGTACTGGGACCAGTACCTCGGCGCCGACCGCCGGCTGCCCGACCGGCCCGAGCTGGTCGCGCCGGCGCGCGCCGAGAGCCACGCCGGCCTGCCGCCGGCGATCGTCGTGGTCACCGCCGCCGACCCGCTGCGCGACGAGGGCGAGCAGTACGCCGCCCGGCTGGCCGCCGCGGGTGTCCCCGTCGTCACCCGGATCCACCCGGGGCTCTTCCACGGCACCCTCACCTTCATGTCCTTCCGCGCCGGCGCCGCGGCCCGCGAGCTGCTCTATGCGGACCTGCGCGCCCTGCTCGCGCACGCCTGACCGCACCACCTGACCGCACCACTGATCGCACCAGCCTGGAGAACCACCCCATGAACGCACCCACCCCCACCAGCAGCGAGGTCCGCGACCTCGTCATCGTCGGCGCCGGCCTCGCCGGCATCTACGCGATGTACCGCGCGCTCGAGGAGGGTCTCGGCGTCGTCGGCGTCGAGGCCGGCGAGAGCGTGGGCGGTACCTGGTACTGGAACCGCTACCCGGGCGCCCGCTGCGACGTCGAGAGCGTCGACTACTCCTACTCCTTCGACCGCGAGCTGGAGAAGGACTGGCGCTGGACCGAGCGGTTCGCCACCCAGCCCGAGATCCTGGCCTACCTCGACCACGTCGCCGACCGCTACGACCTGCGCCGACACTTCGCCTTCGGCCGCCGGGTCACTGCCGCGCACTTCGACGAGCGGGCCTCGACCTGGACGGTCACCCTGGACGACGGCACCCGGCACCGGACCCGCTTCGTGATGATGGCGACCGGCTGCCTGTCCGCACCGATCCGCCCCGACCTGCCGGGGATCGACGACTTCGCCGGCGCCACCCTGTTCACCGCCCAGTGGCCCACCGAGCCGGTCGACCTCGCCGGCAAGCGGGTCGGCCTGATCGGCACCGGCTCCTCGGGCATTCAGGCCGCGCCGATCATCGCCGAGCAGGCCCAGTCGCTGACGGTCTTCCAGCGCAGCGCCAACTACACGGTCCCGGCCCGCAACCGGCCGCTGACCGAGGCCGAGCAGCAGGAGATCCAGGAGACCTACCCCCAGCGCCGCGAGGCCTCCCGCTATGCGCCGGCCGGCTCGCTGAGCACCACCCACGCGCAGAAGGCGACCGAGGTGAGCGCCGAGGAGCGCGAGCGGGCGTTCGAGGCGCGCTGGCAGGAGGGCGGCGTCCTGTTCGCCAAGACCTTCCCCGACCAGAGCAGCGACCTCGTCGCCAACGACTACGCCCGCGAGTTCGCCGAGGCCAAGATCCGCGCCATCGTGCAGGACCCGCAGGTGGCCGACGACCTGATCCCGAAGGACCACCCCATCGGGACCAAGCGGATCGTCACCGACACCGGCTACTACGAGATGTACAACCGCGACAACGTCGAGCTGGTCAACCTGCGCCGCCACCCGATCGAGCAGGTCACGGCGTGGGGCATCAAGACCGACGACGCGTCGTACGAGCTCGACGTGCTGGTGTTCGCGACCGGCTTCGACGCGCTCACCGGCGCACTCACCTCGATCGACCTGCGCGGCGCACGCGGCGCCGTCCTGGCCGAGGAGTGGGCGGACGGGCCGGAGACCTACCTCGGCCTCGGCGTCGCCGGCTTCCCCAACCTGATCACGCTCAACGGCCCCGGCAGCCCGTCGGTGCTCGCGAACATGTCGACGCACACCGAGCAGCAGGTCGACTGGGCGATGGACCTGATCCGGTACTGCCGGGCCCACGGCATCGACCAGGCCGAGCCGCGTCGCGACGCCGCCGAGAAGTGGACCGAGCACCTCGGCGAGGTCGCCGAGGGGACGCTCTTCGTGAAGGCCGCGTCGTGGTACATGGGCGCCAACGTCGAGGGCAAGAAGCGCACCTTCATGCCGTACATCGGCGGCTTCGGCAACTACCGCCGGGCCTGCGACGAGGTGCGCGACACCGGCTACGAGGGCTATGTGCTGACCCGCTCCACCGCCCGGGCCTGAGCCCGGACGGCGGAACGGCGCCGGCTCACCAGCCGGCCAGCACCTGGTTCACCCGGCTGGCGCGGCCGCCCGCGGTGTAGTCGCCGTCGAGGGGCGTCACCGACACCCGGTTCGCCTTGAGCGCGTCGGTGTCGGCGTCGCGCCGGGTCTCGGGGGTCGCCGGGCCGACGACGAGCCGGTAGGTGCCACCGTCGATGCCGACCGCTCCGGTGTAGGAGTTGTCGATGTCGGCGGAGGTGCCGGCCGCCGTCAGCGCCGGGCGCAGCGGCGTGCCCGGGTCCTCGAGGAACGGGACGTTGACGTTGAGCGCCAGGTCCGGCGTCAGCAGGTCGCGGCGCACCAGCCGGCCGAGCAGGTCGACGGTGAAGTCGGCCGCCGGGACGAACTGGGTCGCGGCCAGGTCGGCGAAGGACACCTCCGCGCTGAGCGCCAGCGTCGCCACGCCGTGCTCGTGCGCGGTGATCGCCGCGCCCACGGTGCCGGAGTGGTTGATGAGGGTGCCGACGTTCTGGCCGAAGTTGATGCCCGAGAGGACGACGTCCGGCCCCTCGCTCCAGTAGTGGTCGGGCACCACCCGGTCGAGACCGATCATCACGGCGTCGGCGGGCGACGCGCTCGGTGAGGTCGACGTGCAGGGCGCGGCGCCCACGCAGACGCCGTACACGGGGCCGCCGCTGGGCGCTGCGGCGCAGTCGCCGGCGTACGCCGCGGGGGCGGTCACCTTCTGCACCGTGATCGCGACCGGCGCGGAGCCCGGCGGCGTCATCCGCCCACCCGCGCCGGACTGCTGCGACCAGGGTGCCACGACCACGACGTCCGCGCCGGCGGCGCACAGCGCCGAGCGCAGCGTGTAGAGCCCGCGCCCGTCGGTGCCGTAGCGGGTGTCGCGCCCCTGCGCGGAGTCGTCGTTGGCGATGAGCACCTTCAGGCCCGCGAGCGGCGCGGCCGCGGCCGGGCGCCCGCCCGGCTCGGCTGCCTGTCCCTGACCCGGCAGGGCGGTCAGGGCGAGGCCGCCGGCGAGGGCGGTGAGCAGGACGGGAAGGGTTCTGAGCTTCATGGTTACTCCGATCTGGTCAGCCCGGGGGCCCGGGCGCGGCCAGCCTCGGGAGGGCGCGCGGCGACGGGCAGGCGACCTCCCGTCAGCCGGGACCTGGGTCCTTGCGAATCCGCAGGCGCTGGGCTCGCTCGCCGGGTTTCCCCGGCTGTCATCGGTGGGTCGCAGAACCTTCATGCCAGCACACAAGTTCCTGCCGCTGGAGAGGTTCCGTTGTCGTCACGGATTGGTAGGGTCGACATCGCAGCGACTGCAGTTCTCGAAGGTGAACGCCTGCGGAGTCTGTGGCCGACGGCGTATCTGGTTTGTGGTGGCCCCATCACGGTCGGAGCGACGTGTCATCGCAGCCGCTGCGGGCCGTCGAGGTGGCGGCTCTCGCCCCGACACAAGGAGTAACGAGCATCATGGCTCAGGGCACCGTCAAGTGGTTCAGCGCCGAGAAGGGCTTCGGCTTCATCGAGCAGGAGGGTGGCGGCGACGACGTCTTCGTCCACTACTCGGCGATCCAGTCCAACGGCTACAAGTCGCTGGAGGACAACCAGAAGGTCGAGTTCGACGTCACGCAGGGTCCCAAGGGCCCCCAGGCCGAGAACGTCCGTCCCCTCTGACCAGCTCACGCTGACCGAGGGAGACGAGCCGTCTTCCGTGAGGCCCCGCCGATCCCGGCGGGGCCTCACGAATTTTTCCTTAACTTTTGAGTTTGCACTTGGGTGCAAGGGGGAAGATGGGATCGGCAGCGCGCGCTCACGAGGCGCGCGAACGCTCGGCCAGAGCGAAGGAGGGGGTCCGGATGGCCGATCAGTACGACGTGACCCTCGAGGACGGCGACCTCCTCGTGGAGGTCGAGCTGACCACCAACCTGATCATCGCCGCCACCGCCTCCGACGAGCGGCTCTCGGTCGAGGAGATCGACCGCATCCTCGGCGTCTCGCCCGCCTGAGCCGCGAGCCCCGTCTGAGCCCGCGCCTCCGGCGCAGTGATCAGCAGGTCGCGAAGAGCAGCGGCCCCGTGCTGAGGTCCGAGAGCACGAAGGCGCCCGGCACTGGGTGCAGCTCCAGGGTCAGGACGCGCCCGTCGGCGGCCACCTTGCCGAGCCGGAACCGGTCGCCGAAGCTCCCGCCCTGCCCGGGCGCCGGCCCGTCGGCGAGCTTGGACCGGCTGTCGGCGTCGGTGCGGGCCGCGGCGTCGTCCTCGAACGCCATCGCCACCCGGACGTCGCCGCCCGGCATCCCCGCCATCGCGAACCCGGTCATCGGGTGCACCTTCCCGGCGGCGCGGATCAGCTCCGCCGCCCGGGTCTGGTCGGGGCCGTCGGCGTCGGACATGGCGAGCGCGGTGCACGCCTGGTCGCCGGTGTACGTCGCCGCGGTGATCGCGTCGCCCGTCGCCGCCACCACCGCGGCCACGCCGTCGTCCCGGTCGCCGCGCGCCAGGTCGGTGCGCCGGGCCAGGAAGTCGGCGTCGTCGCTGCCGACCAGCAGGTGGTGCTCCTCGTCGATCTGCAGCGCGGCCAGCTCGGGGGTGACCGGCCCGTCGAGGCCCTCGAGCAGGTCGACGCCGCCCTGCCAGACGCCGTCCGCCTGCGCGGGCTCGTCGTAGCCGACCGCCTTGAGGGTCTTCCGCAGCCGGCCGACGTCGAAGGAGTCGGGCAGGCCCATGATCACCAGCGCGCCGTCCTTGCCCTGGGTGAACAGCTCCCAGTCGATGCTCGCGGGCGAGAAGCCCAGTGACGTCTGCAGCGTCGGCGCCGACTCGTCGAGCGCCGTCGTCGACGACAGGTCGCGGTCGAACGCCTTCTGCAGCAAGGCGGAGACGTCGTCGGCGGAGGAGTCGACGGACAGGTGCGCGCCAAGCTCCTTGCGGACGCCTTTCCAGTCGGTCCAGCTGAAGCGCTGCGCCGACGTGGGCGCGAGCGCCACCGCCGCGGAGAAGCGGCTGTCGCCGGACCCGCGCAGTCGCCACACGGCCACCGCCGCGACCGCGCAGACCAGGGCCACGACGACAGCGATGATGACCCCACGACGACGCATGCACGTACCTTAGGGCGGGAGGCCATACCCTAGGCCCGTGCCCGACATCCTCGCTGCCGGCGTGGTCGCGTTCCGTCCCGGTCGTGAGGTGCTCCTCGTGCACCGTCCCAAGTACGACGACTGGTCGTTCCCCAAGGGCAAGCTCGACCGCGGCGAGCATCCCACCGCCGCCGCGGTGCGCGAGGTGGCCGAGGAGACCGGCGTCCACGTCCGGCTCGGTCCGCCGCTGCCGACCCAGCGCTACCCGGTCGCGCGCCGGATGAAGACGGTTCACTACTGGACCGGTCGGGTGGTCGGCGACGACGACGTGTCGGCGTACCGGCCCAACGACGAGATCGACGAGGTGCGCTGGGTCCCGGTCGCCGACGCGCCCAAGGTGCTCAGCTATGACCGCGACCGCGAGACGCTCGCCCACGCCCTCAAGCTGCGCCGGAAGACCCATGCGCTGGTGGTGCTGCGCCACGCCCAGGCCCGCTCCCGCCGCGCCTGGCGCGGCGCCGACGACGCGCGCACCCTGCTGCAGGTCGGGGAGACCGAGGCGGTGCGGCTGGTGCCCCTGCTCGCGGCGTACGGCGTGACACGGATCGTCAGCTCGCCGAGCACCCGCTGCGTCCAGACCGTCCGCCCGTTCGCCGAGACGGCCGGCTACCCGCTCGAGCTGCGTCCGCTGCTCAGCGAGGAGCACGCCACCACCGAGGACGTCGGCGCGCTCGTCGAGGAGCTGATGGGGGACGGCCAGAACGCCGTCCTGTGCACGCACCGGCCCGTCCTCCCGCAGGTCTACGACGCCGCGGGGATCGAGCTCCCCGAGGACACCCCGCTCGAGCCCGCCGGGCTGCTGGTGCTGCACCTGCGCAAGGGCCGGATCGTCGCCGTCGAGCGTCATCACCTGCACCGCGACGTGCGCTGACCCTTGCCCCGGCGTGCACCCCGAGCGCACGCTGAGCGGACGACGTGACGCGGCCCACGAGCCGACTCCGCTCGGACTGCCACTGTTCACCCGGCGTTCAGATCCGCCGGGGAGTTGCGTTACCGACGCTGCCTAACTTCCACGGTGTCCAGTAAACCGAGGGGCAGTCGTTCAAGAGCCCCTCACCTCTGAGAGGCAAGTCCTTGAACCTCAAGTCCATCCGCCGCGCCGCGGTTCCCGGCGTTGCCGCCCTCGCCCTGCTGATGAGCGCTTGCGGCGCGTCCAACGAGACCTCGTCCAGCGACAACAACGGCGACAGCGGCACCAGCCTCAGCGGCAACCTCAAGGGTGGTGGCGCGACGTCGCAGGAGAAGGCCCAGGAGGCCTGGAAGACCAAGTTCCAGGGGATGAACAGCGGCCTCACCATCGACTACTCGCTGCTCGGCTCGACCGACGGCCGCAGCCAGTTCACCAGCGGAGCGCTGTCCTTCGCCGGCTCGGACTCCTACATCTCCGACGACGAGCTGAAGAAGGCCAACGAGCGCTGCAACGGCGACATCGTCGAGGTCCCGGCCTACATCTCCTCGATCGCGATCGCCTTCAACGTTAAGGGCGTCGACAAGCTGCAGCTCGACGCGGCGACCATCGCGAAGATCTTCGACGGCAAGATCACCAAGTGGAACGACAAGGCGATCGCCGACCAGAACTCCGGCGTCACGCTGCCCGACCTGAAGATCTCGCCGGTCCACCGTGCCGACGACTCGGGCACCACCAAGAACTTCACCGACTACCTCAACAAGGTCGCGCCGTCCGACTGGAAGTACCCGGCCGCCGACGCGTTCCCGGTCTCCGGCGGTCTCTCCGCCGAGGGCACCTCGGGTGTCGTCAAGCAGATCACCGACACCAACGGCACCATCGGCTACGCCGACGCCAGCCAGACCGGTGACCTGAAGGCCGTCTCGGTCAAGGTCGGCGACGCGTACGTCGCGCCGTCGCCCGAGGGCGCCGCCAAGACCGTCGCCGTCTCGCCGGTCGTCTCCGGCCGCGAGGCCACCGACATCGCCGTCGACGTCGACCGCACCACGGCCGAGGCCGGCGCCTACCCGGTGATCCTGCTGTCCTACCTGATCGGCTGCAAGACCTACACCGACAAGGCCGAGGCCGCCAACGTCAAGGGCTACTTCGAGTTCATCGTCTCCGACGCCGGCCAGGCCGAGTCGTCGAGCTTCGCGGGCTCCGCGAAGCTCGCGCCCGAGACGGCCAAGAAGGCCCAGGACATCGTGGCGCAGATCTCCGCCAAGTGATCCACCGGAGGGGTGAGGACGGGTGATCCCGTCCTCACCCCTCGACCGGTACCCGCACCCCCTCCGAGCACCCCGAATGCAAGGTAGAACCGACGTGACTGCACGCACCGCAGAGGCCGAGGACGCACCGGCGTCCTGGGCCAGCGTTCGCGGCGGAGTCGGCGATCGCATCTTCAGCGGCGCCGCCCTGCTTGCCGGCCTGACCATCCTCGCCGCCCTCGCCGGCGTCTTCATCTTCCTCGCGCTCAAGGGCGCGACGGGCTTCACCAAGGCCGCCGACGTCTACGGACCGCACGCGTCGAGCTTCCTCGGGTACGTCGGGCCGCTGCTCGTCGGCACGTTCACCGCGTCGGCGATCGCCCTGGTCATCGCGGTGCCGCTCGCGTTCGGCATCGCGCTGGTGATCAGCCACTACGCGCCGCGGTGGATCGCGGCGCCGGTCGCCTACGTGATCGACCTGCTGGCCGCCGTACCGTCGGTCGTCTACGGCCTCTGGGGCGCCTTCTACCTCGCCCAGAAGCTGGTGCCGATGCACGTGTGGCTGCACGAGCACCTCGGCCCGATCCCGCTGATCGGCAAGCTCTTCGGCGAGCCCAGTCCGGCCGGCCGCACGCTGCTGACCGCCGGCATCGTGCTGGCGATCATGATCCTGCCGATCATCACCGCGATCACCCGCGAGGTCTTCTCCCGCACGCCGCGACTGCACCAGGAGGCAGCGCTGGCCCTGGGCGCCACGCGCTGGGAGATGATCCGGATGACGGTCTTCCCGTACTCCCGCTCCGGCATGGTGTCGGCCGTGATGCTCGGCCTCGGCCGCGCGCTCGGCGAGACGATGGCCGTGACCATGGTGCTCTCGGTCGGCTTCAACATCTCCTGGAACATCATCGCCACCGCCAGCCCGACGTCGATCGCCGCGAATATCGCGCTCAAGTACAAGGAGCGCAGCGCCGACCTGCTCAACGTCCTGGTCGCGACCGGTCTGGTGCTCTTCCTGATGACCTTCCTGGTCAACTTCATCGCCCGCTGGATCGTGGGCCGCAGCGAGAGGCGGATGGCCCGATGAGCGCCGTACAGGAGGTCACCGAGCGGGTGCACGTCCCGCTCGTCCAGCCGCGGCTGCCGCGGCAGGCCCCGGCCATCATGGGCGTCGTCGCGGTCGCCTTCGGCGCGCTGCTCATGGTGCTCGGCATGGGCATGATCAGCGCGGTGCTGCTCGGCGCGCTGGTCTACCTGCTCGCGCTGCCGCTGTGGTCGATGGCCGTCGAGGGCCGCCGCGCGGCGACCGACCGGATGATGACCGGCCTGATCTGGGCCGCCTTCGGCATCGCCGTCGTCCCGCTGGTCTCGCTGATCTGGCGGGTCGTGAGCAAGGGCGTCGGCCGCATCGACGGCACCTTCCTCAGCTACTCCTTCTTCAAGACCGACATCAACGCGCCGGTCGGCGTCTACCACGCGATCATCGGCACCCTGCTGATCACGCTCGGCGCCGCGATCATCTCGGTGCCCGTCGGCGTGATGGCCGCGGTCTACCTGGTCGAGTACGGCAAGGGCAACAAGCTGGCCAAGGCGATCACCTTCCTGGTCGACGTGATGACCGGCATCCCGTCGATCGTCGCCGGCCTGTTCGCCTTCGCGCTGTTCACGCTGATCTTCGGGCCGGCGTACGTCTCCGGCATCGGCGGATCGGTCGCGCTGTCGCTGCTGATGATCCCGATCGTGGTCCGCGCCACGGAGGAGATGCTGATGCTGGTGCCCGACGACCTTCGCGAGGCGTCGTACGCGCTCGGGACGCCGAAGTGGAAGACGATCGTGCGGATCGTGCTCCCCACCGCGCTCGGCGGCATCCTCACCGGCGTCACCCTCGCGATCTCCCGCGTGATCGGCGAGACCGCGCCGCTGCTGCTCATCGCCGGCGCGACCGACCGCACCAACATGAACCTGTTCGACGGTGCGATGACGACCCTGCCGGTCCTCATCTACGGGCAGAACCTGCGCGGCGACGCGCCCGCCGAGGCGATCGCCTGGGGGGCCGCCTTCATCCTCATCGTCATCGTGATGGTGCTCAACCTCGCAGCACGCATCATCGGCAAGATCTTCGCCCCCAAAAAATAACCAGCAGGGCTTGAGAGGGAAAAAGGCACAGTCATGGCCAAGAGCATCGACGTCTCCGACGTCAACATCTACTACGGCGACTTCCTCGCCGTGCAGGGCGTCAACATGACGATCCGCGCGGGTGCGGTGACCGCGTTCATCGGGCCGTCGGGCTGCGGCAAGTCGACCTTCCTGCGCTCGCTCAACCGGATGCACGAGGTGATCCCCGGCGCCCGCGTCGAGGGCAAGATCGTCGTCGACGGGCAGGACCTGTACGAGCCCGGCGTCGACCCGGTCGCCGTACGCCGTCAGGTCGGCATGGTCTTCCAGCGCCCCAACCCGTTCCCGACCATGTCGATCTACGACAACGTCATCGCGGGCCTCAAGCTCAACGTCGGCCGGATGAAGAAGTCCGAGTCCGACGCCGTCGTCGAGAAGTCGCTGCGCGGCGCGAACCTCTGGAACGAGGTCAAGGACCGCCTCAACAAGCCCGGCATGGGTCTCTCCGGCGGCCAGCAGCAGCGGCTCTGCATCGCGCGCGCGATCGCCGTCGAGCCGCAGGTGCTGCTCATGGACGAGCCGTGCTCGGCGCTCGACCCGATCTCGACCTCGGCCATCGAGGACCTGATCCACGAGCTCAAGAACGACTACACGATCGTCATCGTCACCCACAACATGCAGCAGGCCGCGCGCGTCTCCGACGACACCGGCTTCTTCAACCTCAAGGCGACCGGCGAGCCCGGCCACCTGGTCGAGTTCAACCCGACCAAGAAGATGTTCGCCAACCCGGACGACCCGGCGACCGAGGCCTACATCTCGGGTCGCTTCGGCTGAGGATGCGAGACGGGCGCCGTGACGCCCGTCGCCAGTCCGTGCGCGCCTACCTCCACCGGTGGGTGGAGACCGCGGGAGCCCAGCTCCTCGTGGTCGACCCCGCCGAGGACGGGGGCGCGCTCGCGGAGGCGATGGCGGGTCACGGGGTGCACGTGACGTGGGTCGGCACCACGCTCGACGGGCTCGTCGAGTTCGGGCGGATGGACCCCCACGCGGTGGTCGTCGCCACCGAGGCGCCGGGCGCCGAGGAGTTCGTCGGCGTCATCCGGCAGCACGGGACGCCGTACGTGATCGCGGGGACCGGCGACGCCGACCACCCCGGCGTCGACGGCGCCGACGCGGTCGGCTCGCTCATGCTGGCCGGCGCCTCCGCCGTCGCCCTGCGGCCCTACACGCCGCAGCACCTGTGGGAGCTGATCACCCACGCCCCCCGCTCCGTCGCCGACCACGCGCGGCTCGAGGTGGGGCCGATCGTGCTCGACGCCACGGCGTACAGCGTGCGGGTGGACGGCGAGCGGATCGGCGACCTGCCGCTGAAGGAGTTCGAGCTGCTGCGCGCGCTCATGCTCTCCTCGCCGGGCGTGGTCACCGACGACGAGCTGCGCGAGGCGCTGTGGGGTGCGGACGGGCGGCGGCCGGGTGGGAACACGATCGCGATGCATGTGACGCGGCTGCGGTCGCGGTTGGGTGGCATCGCGGACATCCGGCGGATTCGGGGGCGCGGGTACAGCCTCACCGTGGGGTGATGCTCGGCGTCCTCGCCGACCCGGCACAAACGTGCTCGCGAAATGCACCGACCCGGCAGAAACTTCTGCCGGGTCAGCATCATCGGCGTGGATCGGATGAACGCGGCCGCGCCGCCCGCCCCGCTTCGCGTGGAGTCGTGTGCCTGAGAACCCCTGTGGACGGGTTCTCAGGCACACGACTCCGATTTCGCGGCTCTTGCTCAGAGCAGAATCAGGTTGAGCAGCTCGTAGCAGCCCCACGACGCGAGCGCCGCGGCCGGGAACGTCGACACCCACGCGACCAGGATGGTCCGCGCCATGCCCCAGCGCACCGCTGAGAAGCGCTTGGTCGCGCCCGCGCCCATCACCGCCGAGGTGATGGTGTGGGTGGTCGAGATCGGGGCGTGGAACACGAACGCCGTCGTGTAGAGCACGCCCGCGCCGACCGACTCGGCGGCGAAGCCGCGCGGCGGGTCGAGGTGGATGATCTTGCGGCCGAGGGTGCGCATGATGCGCCAGCCACCGGCGTACGTGCCGGCGGAGATGGCGCTCGCGGCGGCGAGGACGACCCAGATCGGCAGCGTGTCGATGCTGTACGACGTCGGGTAGGCCACGACGAGGGCGAGCAGGATGACGCCCATCGTCTTCTGCGCGTCCTGGAGGCCGTGGCCGAGCGCGAGGGCGGCGGCGGAGACGGTCTGCAGGCCGCGGAATCCGCGGTTGATCCGGTGCGGGTTGCCCTTGCGGAAGATCCACAGGATCGCGGTCATCACGATGAACGCCGCACAGAAGCCGAAGAGCGGCGAGATCACCATCGGGATCAGCACCTTCTGCACGATGGTGTCCCACTTGACGCTGACGCCGCCGGCGATCGCCGCGCCGACCAGGCCGCCGATCAGGGCGTGCGAGGACGACGACGGCAGGCCGAAGTACCAGGTGATGAGGTTCCAGATGATCGCGCCCAGCAGGCCGGCCATCACGATGACCAGCCCGTGATGGACGCCGACCTGCAGGTTGCCGCCGGAGTCCTCGATGGTGATCACGTCGGCGACGGTCTTGGCGACCTCCTGGCCGAGCAGGGCGCCGATGAAGTTCATCATCGCCGCGAGCGTCAACGCGATGCGCGGCGTGAGCGCGCGCGTAGAGACCGACGTCGCGATCGCGTTCGCCGCGTCGTGGAAGCCGTTGGTGTAGTCGAACGCAAGCGCGATCGCGACCACGGCGATCACGATCGCCAGGGTGAGAGTCACCGACTCAGCCTTCCTTGACGGCGATCTGCTCCACCGTGTTGGCGACCTTCTCGAAGGCGTCGATGGCGCTCTCGAGCGACTCGACGATGTCCTTCAGCTTGAGCACCTCGATCGTCGGGTACTCGCCGGAGAAGAGCTTGGCGAGCGTGCGACGGTGGTTGCGGTCGCCGGCGTTCTCGAGGCGGTTGATCTCGATCCAGTAGTCCTCGAGCGACTGCATCGACTGCAGGCGCGGCATCGAGGCCGCGGTCAGCTCGGCGCACCGCTGGATCACGTCGACCTGCTCGGAGAGCTCGGGCGGCAGCGACTTCACCTCGTACAGCAGGATCAGGTCGACGGCCTCGTCCATCATGTCCATGACGTCGTCGAGGCCCGACCCGAGCGCGTAGATGTCCTCGCGGTCGAACGGCGTGACGAAGGTGCTGTTGACCTTCTTCACGATCTCGTGGGTCGTCTCGTCGGCGGCGTGCTCGGCGGCACGCATCCGCTCGGCGACCTGCGCCTTGTCGGACGAATCGGACAGCATCTCGGCGAGAAGCTCGGCGCCGCCCACGAGGTGCTGGGCGGACTGGGTGAAGAGGTCGTAGAAGGAAGTATCGACCGGACGCAGACGCAGACCCACATGGACTCCCGTTGAGGCGGAGGCGAACGCGTTCATGCTAGGGGAGGATCTTCTGGTGAACGCAACCCGCGCCCCCGCCCGGGCGTGTGGGCCCGCGCACGCGTACCGCCCCGGAGAGCGCTCGGGGCACACGTTGTCGCAGGTCAGCGCGGCGTGTCGGCCCTCCGGCGGCGCTGCTGCTCGATGAGCGTCTCTTGCAGGTGATCGGCGCCGCCGTTGCGCTTCCACTCGCCGTCGGCGCCCAGCTCCCACGCCTGGGTGGTGGGGGCGAAGGCCAGGTCGAGCAGCCGGCGTACCTCGTCGCGGGAGGCGTCGGGGAGCTTGACGAGCACCTCGACGCGGCGATCGAGGTTGCGGTGCATCAGGTCGGCGGAGCCGATCCAGGAGACCGGCTCGCCGCCACCCTCGAAGGAGAAGATCCGGCTGTGCTCGAGGAAGCGGCCGAGGACCGAGCGGACCTTGATGTTCTCGCTCAGGCCCGGTACGCCGGGGCGGAGCGCGCAGATGCCGCGCACGATCAGCTCGACCGGCACCCCCTCGCAGGAGGCCAGGTAGAGGGCGTCGATGGTCTCCTCGTCGACCACGGAGTTGGCCTTGAGCCGGATGCCGGCGGGGCGGCCCTCCCGGTGGTGCGTGATCTCGGCGTGGATCTGGTCGATCAGTCCCGCACGCACGGAGTCCGGGGCGACGAGCAGCTGCTCGTACGTCGCCTTGCGCGACCAGCCGGACAGGTTGTTGAACAGGTGGGCGACGTCCTCGCCGATCGCCTCGTCGGTCGTCAGCAGGCCGAGGTCCTCGTACATCCGGGAGGTCTTCGGGTTGTAGTTGCCCGTGCCGATGTGGGTGTAGCGGCGGATGCCCTCGGGCTCGTCGCGCACGACCATCGCCAGCTTGCAGTGGGTCTTGAGGCCCACCAGGCCGTAGACGACGTGGCAGCCGGCCTGCTCGAGCTTGCGGGCCCAGCGGATGTTGGCCTGCTCGTCGAAGCGCGCCTTGATCTCCACCAGCACCAGCACCTGTTTCCCGGCCTCGGCGGCGTCGATGAGGGCGTCGATGATGGGGGAGTCGCCCGACGTCCGGTAGAGCGTCTGCTTGATCGCCAGCACGTGCGGGTCGGCGGCCGCCTGCTCGATGAAGCGCTGCACCGACGTGGCGAACGAGTCGTAGGGGTGGTGCACGAGGACGTCGCGCCGGCGCAGCGCCTTGAACACGTCGACGGGCGCCGCCGACTCGACCTCAGCCAGGCGCGGATGGGTGATCGGGACGAACGACGGGTACTTCAGGTCGTCGCGGGGGAGGTCGGCGATCGAGTGCAGCCCGCGCAGGTCGAGCGGCCCGGGCAGCCGGAAGACCTCGCGCTCGTCGATGTCGAGCTCGGACACGAGCAGCTCGAGCACGGACCGCGAGATCGACTCCTCGACCTCGAGCCGGACCGGAGGACCGAACTTGCGGCGCAGCAGCTCCTTCTCCAGCGCGGCGAGCAGGTTCTCGGCGTCGTCCTCCTCGACCTCGAGGTCCTCGTTGCGGGTGACGCGGAAGGTGTGGACCTCGACGACCTCCATGCCGGGGAACAGCCGGCCGAGGTGGGCGCCGATGACGTCCTCGAGGGGGACGAAGCGGGCGTTGCCGAGCGCGACGAAGCGGTCGAAGTTGGAGGGGACCTTGACGCGGGCGAACAGCTCCTTGTCGGTCTTCGGGTTGCGCAGCACGACCGCGAGGTTGAGCGAGAGGCCCGAGATGTAGGGGAAGGGGTGCGCCGGGTCGACCGCGAGCGGCGTCAGCACCGGGAAGATGCGGTCCTTGAAGAGCCGCTTGCAGAACTTCTGCTCGTCGCGGTCGAGGTCGGCCCAGCGGACCAGCTCGATGCCCTGCGCGTCGAGCGCCGGCACCACCTGGTGGCGGAAGGCGCGGGCGTGGCGCTGGCTGAGGTCGGCGGTGCGGGACCAGATCGCGTCGAGCACCTCCAGCGGCATCAGGCCGCTGGCCGCACGGACCGCGAGACCGGTCGCGATCCGGCGCTTGAGGCCGGCCACGCGGACCATGAAGAACTCATCGAGGTTGCTCGTGAAGATCGCCAGGAAGCGGGCCCTGTCGAGCAGGGGCAGCTGCTCGTCCTCGGCCAGCTCGAGCACCCGCTCGTTGAAGCGCAGCCACGACAGCTCACGGTCGATGAACCGGTTGTCGACCGCCTCGATCGCCGCGACCAGCTCGGGGTCGGGGACGTACGACGCCGCGCCGTCGCCGCCCGCGACGTGGGGGTTCGGCGGGTCGAAGTCGGCGTCGATGTCGGCGTCGAACGGGTCGAGGTCCGGCTGCTGCTCCAGGGACATGCTTCGAGTGTGGCAGCGCCGGGTGAACGCGAGGTGACGACGAGGCCGAGGAAGCGTCGTGCCGCCGGTGACCGGCGGGTAGGTTGTCGCTCGTGAACCTGCGGACCACCGTCGAGGCCGGCCTCGTGAAGACCGTGATGGGCCTGCCCGCCAAGGCGCAGCGCGCCCTGTCCGGGCGCCCGCTCGTGCTGGACGGGCAGACGCTCGCGCCCGACCTGCAGCTGATGCTGGCGCTGCAGAAGCTCGCCCGGAAGGGCGATCTCCGGGGCGCCGACGTCATCTCGGGGCGCGCGGCGATGAAGGCGAACGCGGGCCTGGTCGGTGGCCGTCAGCCGATCGGCGCCGTCCGTGAGCTGACCGTGGCCGGCCTGCCGGCACGGCACTACCTGCCCCACGGCGCGCGGGCGGTCAGGGCCGGCACGCCACTGCTGCTGTTCTTCCACGGCGGCGGCTTCCTGTACGGCGACCTCGACTCGCACGACGCGCCCTGCCGGGTGCTGGCGGAGGAGTCCGGCGTCCCGGTGCTCTCGGTGGAGTACCGGGTCGGCCCCGAGGCGGCCTTCCCGACCGCCTTCGACGACGCCGAGGCGGCGCTGCGCTGGGTCCACGACAACGCCGCCGAGCTGGGTGTCGACCCGGCGCGGATCGGCGTCGGCGGCGACTCCGCGGGCGGCAATATCGCCGCCTGGACGGCGATCGTGGCCGCGCGCGAGGGGCTCCCGCTCGCCTTCCAGCTGCTGATCTACCCGTGCGTCGACGTCGACCGCGACACCGAGAGCCTGCGCCTGTTCGGGGAGGGGCTGTACCTCACCGCCGAGGGCATGCAGGAGTTCACGGAGTCGTACCTGCTGACGCCCGAGGACCGCGCCGACGACCGGATGAACCTGCTCGACGTGAAGCTGCCCGACGGGCTCGCGCCGGCGTACGTCGTGACGGCGGGCTTCGACCCGCTGCGCGACGAGGGCGAGGAGTACGCGCGGCTGCTCGTCGACGCGGGCGTGGAGGTGGAGCTGCGGCGCTTCGTCGACCAGATCCACGGGTTCCTCAACATCGTGGGGGTCGGGCGGAGCAGCCGGGCCGCCGTCCTGGAGATCGCGGGCCGGCTGCGCGAAGGGCTCGCCGCGCGCTCCTAGCGTCGTTCTAGAGAGCGGGGCGATACTCGCGCAGCTGGCGGGTGAACTCCTCGGCGTCGACCATCGAGCCGTCGATGACGAACGGCTCGAGGTTGCGACGCGGGAAGCGCACCACCCAGCCGGAGTCGCCGGGGCGGCCGTCCATCTCGACCTCGGTGCCGGGCTTGCGCAGGTCGAAGCGGTAGGTCGTCTCACCCTGCTCGACGTAGACGATGCCGCGGACGACGCTTACCTCGACCGGGACGACGCGGGTGCGCGCCGCGGCCCAGCCCAGGCCGATCGCGAGCAGCACCATCACCACGCCGAAGGGCGTCATCAGCTTGCCGTTGAGCAACGCCAGCAGGGCGACCATGCCGGCCACGACCGCGGTGGCGGCGAGGATCATCGACAGGATCCGCGGATCGCTGCCGTCGCCACTCACCCGCTGCTCAGGCGCGGGATCGCCGGCGAACAGGGACAGGGAGCCGTCGTCGGCCTCGAGCGCGGCGAGGCGCTCCCGCGACGCGGCCAGCTCGGCGGACAGTGCCGCGACCTGCTGCTCGGCGACCTCGCAGCGTCGTACCAGATCGTCGCGCTCCGCGCGGAGCGCCGCTGCCTGCTCGGGGTCTAGAGCTCCGGTCGCCACTGTCGCAATGCCTCCAGGAAGCGGTGGGCGTCAACCATCCGCGCGTCGATGACGACCGGGGACATGCTGCGACGCAGGATCAGGACCCGCCAGTTGCGCTGGCCCGCCGTACCGGTCTGCTCGATCTTGGTGTTGGGGCTGGTCAGGTCGAACTGGCTGTTGGTGTCGCCGATCGTGACCTTGAGCAGGCCGGTCTCGTCGACGTGGACACTGCGCGAGGAGTTGCTGACCTTGAGCGCGTAGCCGAGGAGGACGGCGGCCACCACGGTCAGCGTGGCGCTGAGCGCGACGTCGTCCCAGAGGGTGCGCTTGATCGCCATCCGGCCGACGACGGCCGCGCAGGCGAGGGCGACCAGGATCGCGATCGGGGCGAGGCTGTCGGTGCCGCGCTTGGTGTGGAACGGCGTGGCCTTGACGGTCACCGGCACGGGGGCGGGCTCGCGCTCCACGGCCGGCTCGATGATCGGCTCAGGCTCGGCCGCGATGGTGGCGGCGACGGGCACGGGCTCGGGCTCGACAGCCTCCGGCTCCGGCTCCGGCTCGGGCTCGGGCTCGGGCTCGGGCTCGGGAAGGACCTCCGGCTCGGGCTCCTCCTCGACCGGCTCGTCGATGTCGATGAGCTCATCGGTCTCGTCGGCGGGGACGGGCGTGGTCGCGGTGGCGCGCCACTGCTCGAGCAGGGACGGCGGACGCTCCTCGTCGGCGAGCTCGGCCACCGGCTCGACCTCGGGCTCCGGCTCGGGCTCCGGCTCGGGCTCGACCTCGGGCTCCTCGACGACGGGCTGCTCCTCGGCGTGGATCCGGGCGCGGATCGCGGCCATCTGGCTCGCCAGGTCGGTGACCTCGGGCACGGCGTTCTCGGGCTCGGCGTTCTCGGGCTCGATGACCTCCGGCTCGGGGGTCGGCTCGGGGGTCGGCTCGGGGGTCGGCTCGGGGGTCGGCTCGGGCTCGGGCTCGGGGAGCGGCTCGGGGGCCGGCTCCGGGATCACCTCGGCGATCGGCTCCGGCTCGATGACCTCGGGCTCGACGACCTCGGGCTCCACGACCTCGGGCTCGATGACCTCGGGCTCGAGCGCCACGAAGGGCTCGGGCTCTTCCGCAGCGGCCGGCTCGGACGGCTCGGACGGCTCGGGCGCGTCGGCGATGCGTGCCTGGATCTCCGCCATCCGACTGGCCAGGTCGGCGGCCTCGGCGAGGGCCCGCTCGCGTTGGCGGGCGAGCTCGGTGGCGCGGGCCTCGGCCTCGGCACGGGCGCGGGCCTGGGCGGCGGCGGCCTCCTCGGCCTCGGCGCGGGCCTGGGCGTGGCGCAGGGCGCGCTCCTCGGCCTGGACCAGCTCCGACTGCAGCGACTCGACGGCGGCGGCGTGGGTGGCGGCGGCCTGCTCCAGGTCGGCGAGGGCGGTGGTGGCGCGCTGCTCGGCCTCGGCACGGGCGTGGGTGGCCTCGGTGGCGTACGCCGCGGCGGCGGCGAGCGCCTCGGTGGCGGCCTTCTTCTCCTCGGCGAGCGCGGCCGCGGAGGCGTGGGCGGACGCGGCGGCGGCCTGGGCCTCGGTGGCGAGCTCGAGCTGCTGGCGGGCCGCCTCCTCGGCGAGGCGGCGGGCCTCGTGGGCCTCCTCGGCGCGGCGGGCCTGCTGGGTGGCGGACTCGTCGGCGGCGACCCGGGCGGCGACCTGCTCCTCGGCGCGCGCGGACGCGGCGGCGGCACGGCGCTCGGCGGCCTCGGCGGTCTCGAGGGCGATCCGGGCCAGCTCGGCCTGCTCGAGGGCGGCCTGCTCGGCGGCCTGGCGCGAGCGGTGGGCGTCCTTGGCGAAGCGGGCGTGGTCGGCGGCGGCCTGCTCGGCGGCGGCGCGCTCCTCGACGGCCTGGCGGGCCAGGGCGCCGTGCTCCTCGGCGCTCGCGGCGGCCTGCTCGGCGAGCATCCGGGCGCGCTCCTCGGCGGCCTCGGCGGCGCGGTGGGCGTCCTGGGCGAGGGCGGCCTGCTGGCGGGCGGCCTCCTCGGCGAGCGCGCGGGCCTGGGCGATCTCGGCCGACGTACGCTCCGCGGCCGCGCGCTCCTCCAGCATCCGCCGCGCGAACTCGGCGTGCTCGGCGGCGCTGACCGCGGCGGCCTCGGCCATGACGCGGGCGTGCTGCTCGGCGGCGGCGCGCTCCTCGTGGGCGATCCGCGCGGCCTCGGCGTAGGACACGGCCGACGACTCGGCCTCCTGGCGGGCGCTCGCGGCGGCCGCGGCCAACTCGGCCTGCTCGCGGGCGTGGGCCTCGGCGGCCTCCCGCGCGGCGTGGGCGGCGGCGGCGCGCTCGGCCTGATCGACGGCGTGCCGCTCGGCCTCCTCGCGGCGGG
>NZ_BAABAC010000010.1:0-13639 GCF_039537225.1 Nocardioides ginsengisoli | reverse complement strand
GGTGCCGAACCCGATCCCGCGCGCGGCTCCGGTGATGACGGCGACCCGCCCGTCGAAACGACCCATCTGCTTACCTCAGCTCTTCTCGAGTCCAGTTCGATCGGGTCGCAGCCTACGACCTGACCCCGGTACGGCGTTCTGGCCGTCCGGAACTCAGTCCTCGGCGCGGGTCTCCGCCGGCCGCCGCCCCCTCCCCACTATTGGGTAACTCTCGTCGCCGCGGGCGGTCGGAACCTCGGATCGTCTGCGGGCCGGACCGGCCCGCTCGTACGTTCGGGGCTCGCTACGGGGTTGTCGAAGTGCGGGGAGGCCTGGTCGAGATGGTGCGTTCTGTGACGTGGAGGAGCGTCTGCTCCTGCCTGGTGAGCCTGCTGGTGGCGCTCGCCTCACTGCTGGTGCTCGGCGCCGCGACCGTTCCGGCGTCCGCCTCGAGCGTCAGCGCGGCCGTCTTCACCGGCGGGTCGGGCACGCTCGCGGTCAACGGCACGCTGTACGCCAAGCAGGGCGGTGCGCTCACGCTGACGGTGACCACGTCGAGCGACACCAAGTGCGTCGAGGTGTCGGGCGCGCTGTCGGCACGGCAGCTGTCGGACACCGCGAAGACGTCGTGGACGTTCACCTTCACGGGCGGTGCGGGCAACGGGGCGCAGGCGGTCACGGTCGCCGCCTCCCCCGGCTTCAACGCCCCGCGCACCAACTGCACGGGGCAGTCGAACAGCACCCAGGCGTCGTACGTCGCCGACAACACCGGCCCCGCCTCGACGCCGACCGTCACGCCGGCGCCCAACGCCGCGGGCTGGAACAACGTCGACGCGACGGTGAAGTGGGCCGTCGCCGATGCCGCGGGCGGCGTCGGCGTCGCCAACGCGAACGTCTTCCCCGACCAGACCGTCACCCAGAACGGCGTCACCACGGTCAGCGTCGCCGCGACCGCCGACCGGCTCGGCAACCAGGGCTCGCCCGCGTCGGTCGACGTCCGGATCGACAAGGCGAAGCCGACCATCACCGGCACCGAGACGAGGAACGCCGACGGCACCTCGACGGTGACCTTCACCTGCTCCGACACCAGCCCGGGCGGCGTCACGTCGTCCGGTGTCGCGACCTGCGTGGCCGACGGCACCAGCCCGGCCTCGAGCTCCAAGACCGTGCCCGCGGGTACGACGGTCACGAGCACCGCGACCGACAAGGCGGGCAACACCGCGACCGCCTCCTTCGCCACCACGCCCGCGGACACCACCGCGCCCGTGATCACGGCGGGCGTCTCCCCCGCTCCCAACGCGGCGGGCTGGAACCGGACCGACGCCACGGTGACCTTCACCTGCACCGACGAGCCGGGCGGATCGGGCGTCGCCTCGTGCGTCGCCGACGGCACCTCGCCCGCGTCGGCCAGCAGGACCGTCAGCACGGAGACCGCAGGCCTCCTCGTCTCCGGCACCGGCGTCGACAAGGCCGGCAACCGGGCGACGACCGCCACGACGGTCAAGCTCGACAAGACGGCGCCCACGATCACCGCGTCGAGGGACCGCGCGCCCAACGCCGCCGGCTGGTACGACCACGACGTCACCGTCTCCTTCGCCTGCTCCGACGCGCTCTCCGGCGTCCAGGCCTGCCCGGCGGCGCAGACGCTGAGCCAGGGGGCGAACCAGTCCGCCGGCGGCTCGACGAGCGACCGGGCGGGCAACACCGCGAGCGCCCAGCAGAGCGGGATCAACGTCGACGCCACGGCCCCCGTGCTGACGGGCAGCTTCTCGGCCGGCTGGCACACCGGCGACGTCACGGTGACCTGGACCTGCACCGACGCGCTCTCCGGCGTCGCCGCCCAGCCGGCCGACAGCACCGTCGGGGGCGAGGGCGCCGACCTCTCCGCGACCACGAGCTGCACCGACCGGGCGGGCAACACCACCACGCGCACGGTCGCCGGCATCCAGATCGACCGCACCGCACCCGTCACCGGGCTCTCCGGGGTCTCGAACAGCTGGGTCAACGGCAGCGTCACCGTGTCCCTCGCGCCGACGGACGGCCTGTCCGGCGTCGCCGCGACCTACTACGCGGTCGACGGCGGCGACGTCCAGACCGGCACCAGCCTCGTGCTGAGCGCCGAGGGCGAGCACACCGTCACCTACTTCAGCACCGACCGGGCCGGCAACGCCGAGTCGCAGCAGTCGGTCGTCGTCCGGATCGACCGGACCGCGCCCACCATCGGCCACCTGTTCACCCCGCTCTCCTACACCGACGGCGCGTGGACCAACCACGACGTCACGGTCACCTTCACCTGCGCCGACCAGGGCGGCTCCGGGGTGGCGAGCTGCTCGGCGCCCAGCACCGTCTCGACCGAGGGCGCCGCCCAGCAGGTCGTCGGCACCGTGAGCGACCACGCGGGCAACTCCGCCACCGACACGGCGGTCGTGAGCATCGACAAGACCGCGCCGACGATCACGGCGTCCACGGACCGCCCGGCCGACCACGACGGCTGGTACGACGGCGACGTCACCGTCTCCTTCGCCTGCTCCGACGCCCTGTCCGGCGTCGCCTCCTGCCCGGCCCCGAAGGTGCTGCACGAGGGGGCGAACCAGTCCGCGGGCGGCTCGGCCGACGACAACGCCGGCAACTCCGCTCACGACGGCGTGAGCGGCATCGACGTCGACACGACCGCGCCGGTCCTCACCGGGAGCTTCCCCGGCGGCTGGCACACCGGCGACGTCACCGTCACCTGGACCTGCACCGACGCCCTCTCCGGCGTCGCCGCCCAGCCCGCCGACAGCACCGTGACGGGCGAGGGCAGTGACCTCGGCGCGACCACGACCTGCACCGACCGGGCCGGCAACAGCTCCACCGCGACGGTCAGCGGGATCCGGATCGACCGCACCGCTCCGACCACGTCGGCGACGGTCTCCGGTGTCCTGCACCAGGGCTGGTACCAGGCGGGCGTCGAGGTCGACCTGTCCGCCGCCGACAACCTCTCGGGCGTCGCGGCGACGTACTACTCCCTCGACGGCGGCGACCCGGTGCTCTACGCGGCGCACGTTCCCGTGGTCGAGGACGGCACGCACACCCTGCGCTACTGGAGCCTCGACGCGGCCGGCAACGTCGAGCCCACGGCGGGCAACAGCATCACCCTGAAGATCGACAAGACGGCCCCGACGCTGACCGGTACGGCGACCACCGCTCCCAACGGCGCCGGGTGGTACCGCGACGACGTCACCGTGACCTGGACCTGCGCGGACGCCACGTCGGACATCGACGGCGCCTGCCCGGCCGACAGCACGGTCGGCGGCGAGGGCGACGACCTGAGCGCGAGCGCCAGCGTGTCCGACCACGCCGGCAACTCCACCAGCCGGACCGTCGACGGGATCCGGATCGACCGGACCGCCCCGACCACCACCGCCGCCGTGCCCGCGCTGCCGGACAGCGGGTGGTACGTCGTCCCGGTCGAGGTGTCCCTCACCGGCAGCGACAACCTGTCCGGGGTGAGCGCGACGCACTACAGCGTCGACGGCGGCGACCCGCAGCTCTACGACGGCCCCTTCACCGTCGCGGCCGACGGCCCGCACCAGGTCACCTTCTGGAGCCGCGACGCGGCCGGCAACGTCGAGACGGCCGGCGCCCCGCTGACCTTCCGGATCGACCGGACCGCACCCGTCACCACGGTGATCAACCCGATCTCGCCGGACTCGGGCTGGTTCGTCACCAGCGGCATCCCGTTCGCGTTCGGGGCGAGCGACGCGCAGTCGGGCGTGGCGGCGACGTACTACACGATCGACGACGGCGCCCCGCAGCAGTACGGCGAGCCGTTCACCGCCGACCTCTCCACGGGTCGCCACACCGTCGACTACTGGAGCGTCGACGCCGCGGGCAATGCGGAGCAGGTGCGCACCTTCCCGCTCGACGTCGACACGATCGCTCCCACCATCACCGGCAGCCAGAGCCCGTCCGCCAACGGCTACGGCTGGAACAACGGCGACGTCGACGTGACCTTCCACTGCACCGACGCCGACTCGGGGATCGACGGCGTGGCCGGATGTGCCGGGGACACCACGCTGGTCAACGAGGGCGCGAACCAGGTCGTCCACGGCGACGCGGTCGACGTGGCGGGCAACCACAGCAGCACGGACTACGGACCGGTCCGGATCGACCGGACCCGGCCGACGCTGCAGGGGGTGCTCCCCGCCGGCGCCCGCGACGGCTGGTACCGCGGCGACGTGGCGGTCCAGTGGGTCGGCGACGACGCGCTGTCGGGCATCGACCCGGCGAGCCAGCCGGGGAACAGCACGGTGACCGGCGAGGGCGCCGACCTGACTGCAGGTCCGGTGACCATCGACGACAAGGCGGGCAACGAGAGCGCGCCCGCCACGGTCCACGTCAAGATCGACCGGACGGCGCCCGCGATCAGCGGCGCTCCGACGACCCAGCCGAATGCGGCCGGTTGGTACAACAGCCAGGTCATCGTCGACTTCTCCTGCACCGACGCCCTGTCGGGGGTCGCCACCTGCCCGACCAGCAAGGCGATCCGCGCCGACGGCGCCAACCAGTCGGTGACCAGCGACCCGGCGTCCGACGTCGCCGGCAACGAGCGCGCGGGCAAGACGGTGGGCGGCATCAACGTCGACGGCACGGCGCCCTCGACCACGTCCAACAACCAGTGCACGAAGGTCAACGGCTGGTGCACCGGGTCGAACGCGAATGTCGTCCTGACCGCGACCGACCAGCCCGGCCTGTCCGGCGTGAAGGAGATCCGCTACCAGGTCAACGGCGGCGCCACCCAGGTGGCGGGCGGCGCGACCAAGACCGTGACCGTGCCGCTCGACGGGTCCGGCGCCGCGACGCTGACCTACTGGGCCGTCGACAACGCCGACAACCGGGAGCCCGCCAACAGCGTCGCCCTGAAGTGGGACAACATCGCGCCGACCCTCACCCACACGGTGTCCCCGAAGCCGAACAGCGCGGAGTGGAACAACGCCGACGTGACGGTGCACTTCGACGCCAAGGACGACGACGCCGGGTCCGGCGTCAAGGCCGGCAGCGTGACGCCCGACGTCGTGGTCAGCGCCGAGACCGCGGGCCGCGACATCACCGGCACCGCCCAGGACGTCGCCGGCAACACGGGCAGCGACAAGGTGACGGTCAAGCTCGACAAGACGGCCCCGGTCATCACCGGCGCGATCGTCGACGGGACGCTGGGCGCCAACGGCTGGTACACGTCCCCGGTCACGGTGCGGTTCACCTGCTCCGACGCCCTCTCCGGCATCGCCACCTGCCCGGACCCGGTGGTCCTGGCGACCAACGGGGCGAGCAACGCGGTGGCACGCACCGCCACCGACAACGCCGGCAACACGGCGTCCGCGACGGTGTCGGGCATCAAGATCGACCAGGAGAGGCCGACGCTCACCACGGCCGACGTCAACGTGGCCGGCGCGACGTACACCCTCGGCGCCGTCCCGAGCGCCTCGTGCAACGCGGCCGACGCCGTCTCCGGGGTCGACTCGTGCCGGGTGAGCGTCACGGGCGGCAACGCCAACGGCGTCGGCGGCTTCGCCTACACCGCGGTCGCCACGGACAAGGCCGGCAACACGACCACCGTCACCGGCTCCTACGCCGTGAAGTACCGGTTCGACGGCTTCCTGCAGCCGATCAACGACACCGCGCACCAGATCGGCGTCGCGACCAGCACCTTCAAGGCGGGCAGCACCGTGCCGGCGAAGTTCCAGCTGAAGCGGGACGACGGCACCGTGGTGCAGTCGCCGACCGCGCCGGTGTGGCTCACCCCCGTCAAGGGCAGCGCCACCAGCGCGCCGGTGGACGAGACGGTCTACACCGCCTCGGCCGACAGCGGCACCACCTACCGGTACGACGCCACCGCCCAGCAGTACCTCTACAACTGGAAGAGCACGAGCGCCGGCGGCAACTACTGGCGGGTCGGCGTGCGGCTCGACGACGGGCAGACCTACTACGTCAACCTCGGCCTGCGCTGACGGGGGTGCGCGGCGAGGCTCAGTCCTCGTCGCGCATCTTCGCCAGCCGGGCGCGCAGCGCCGACGCGCGGTGCTCGTTGCCGCGCAGCTCGACGTACCGCTCGCCGTGGACCCACAGCAGCGCGTCGTCGAGCCGTCGTACGGCGCCCGGCGGGTAGCGGTAGCCCATCCGCTCGCGCAGCAGCTCGTCGTCGACCGAGCGCAGCGTGTCGCCGAGGGCCGCGAGCGAGGTGATGCCGAGCTCGAGGACGAGAGCCGAGATCCACGCGTAGTGGTCGGTGCGCGACCAGCCGGCGTCGGCATACTGCCCGGCGAGGAAGGCGGCCAGCTCGCGCGGGCTCATCCGCGGGTCGTCGTCGGCGCGCTCGGCGTCGACGGCCGCGGCGGTCTCGGCCGGTCCGTCGCGGAGCAGGTCGCGGATCGTCGAGAACTCGCGGTCGGCCAGCTCGAGCAGCCCGGCGGCGAGGGTGAACCGGCGGTCGAGGTCGAGCACGTGCTCCGGCGGGACGGCGCCCTTGTAGCGGACGTCGTGCTCGAACTCGGCCCACGCGTGCTGCAGGACGGTACGGATCTGCAGCGCTGCCCGATGTCCGTGCAGCAGGCCGTCGGCGTCGTCGCGGGTGGGGTCGAGGCCGACGAGCAGGTGTCGACTGGCATAGCCGAAGCGCCCCTCGCTGGCGGTCTCCTGGCCGAGGTCGCGGTCGTCGTGGACGACGATCTGGTCCTCCAGCAGGTCGACGACCGCCTGCACGTCGCTGTGGACGTAGGTGATGACGCGGACGCCGATCTGGTCGGTGATCTCGTGCAGCGGGTCGCTGAAGATCAGCCGCCCGTCGACGGTCTTGGCGGCCTTCAACGCGAACGACGACACCGACTTCGCCCGTCCCGTCACGGTCAGGTAGTTGATGCCCGCCTCGTCGAGGATCGACGTCACCAGCCGCACGAAGCCCTCGGTCACCGGAACCAGGCCGGGCTGCAGCTCCGCATACCGGCGGACTGCCGAGCCGACGTCGAGCGGGCCCTCCGAGCCGCGCCCCAGCCGCGGGGTCGGCTCGAGGTCGGCGGGCAGCGTGGGGGTCACGATGTAGCCCGTCGCCAGGTCGCCGTACGTCGTGACGCGGTCGGGCGCCCGCTCGGCGAACAGCCCGATGTAGGCGCACACGACGGCGTCGACCTGGTCCTCGACGACGCGCAGCTCGCTCTTGCGCGCGGCGGTCTCGGCCGCGGCGCGCAGCTCCTGCCAGCCGGCCAGGCCGCCGACGTGCAGCGGGAGGTCGGCGTGCTCGAGCCCCTCGACCAGCCCGATCAGCATCACCAGCTGGGCGCGCAGCTGCTCGAGGTCGCGACCGGGCTTGTCCTTGTACTTCAGGGTGCGGCCGAGCCGGAACAGGGCCACGGTCGCCGGGTGCGGGTAGACCTCGATCGCCCGGCGCGGACGGCGCGAGCGCGGATTGATGTCGAGCCCGAGCCGGGCCGCGACCCGCGCCGCCCGCGGCTGCTCGCGGAACTCCGGCTTGCCGGTGTTGGACGGGTGCGCTCCCGCGTCGAAGCGCGCGAAGTCGCGGTTGAGCGCGGCCTCGGCCGGGCGGTTGCCCGTCGCATTCGGTACGACGATCGGCGCGTCGATGGCGACCAGGCAGTCGCCGTCGACGTACGGCGCCAGGCCGGTCACGATCTCGTCGTCGGTGCGCACCGCGGAGACGTGGAGCAGGTGGCCGTCGGCGTCGACGACCGCGAGGCCGGTCGGCCGCCGCTCGCCCCAGGCCAGGTCGACGCCGACGAAGTGCATGCTCACGAGGCCTCCAGCGCGGCGCGCAGCCGGGCGGCGTAGTCGGCGGACTCGCCCGCGGCGTACCTGGTCCGCGGCCAGAAGAACCCGCGCAGCCCGTCGCCCTTGGTGCGCGGCACGACGTGCAGGTGCAGGTGGGGCACCGACTGGCTGACCACGTTGTTCATCGCCACGAAGCTGCCCTGCGCGCCGAGCCCGTCGACCACCGCGCTCGAGAGCCGCTGCGCGGCGGCCAGGAAGCCGTCACGCTGCCCGGCCGGGAGGTCGGGCAGCGTGGCGATGTGGTCGCGCGGCACCAGCAGGACGTGGCCCTTGAACACCGGGCGCCGGTCGAGGAACGCGAGCAGGTCCGGCTCGTCGAGGACGACGTCGGCCTCCGCCCCGCCGGCGATGATGGTGCAGAAGACACAGTCCGCCATGCGCCGAATCTAGAGGATGGGTCAGGCGGCGCCCTGCTGCACGGTCCACGCGTCGCGCGCCGCGACCGCGATGTCGGGGTGGTCGGAGAAGAGCGCGTCGACGCCCGCGTCGAGGAAGGCGTCGATCTCGCCGGCCAGGTCGCCGCGCGCGTTCGGGTCCGTGCCGATCCGGTGGTTGGTCGGCAGGAACTGGTTCTCCGCGCGCATCGTCCAGGTGACGACCTTCAGCCCGGCGGCGTGCGCGTCGCGCACCAGCGTGCTGGGCGTGCCGATCGCGCCGCTCGCGTCGCGCGGGAGGATCAGGTTCTTGGTCGGCGCGACCCAGTCGGCGTACGTCGCGATGTCGGCGAGCGCGGAAGGCGTCACCTGGGCCGCCTTGTCGACGAGCTGGACCAGCGACACCCGCGTCATGGTGGCGAGCCGGCGCAGGTTGCCGTCCTCGAAGGACTGGATGACGACCTTCGCGTGCGGCCGGTCGAGGCCGGAGGCACGCAGCGTGCGGACGAGCGGCTTCTCGAGGGAGAGCCCGATCGAGGCGAAGTACGACGGGTGCTTGGTCTCCGGCGCGATGCCGATCTGGCGTCCGGTGCGGCCGGACTCGCGCTTCACCAGCGCGATGACCTCGGCCAGCGTGGGGATCTCGAACTGCCCGTCGTAGCGGGTGTTGTCGGGCCGCACCTGTGGCAGACGCTCCTTCGCGCGCAGCGTCTTGAGCTCGGCGAGGGTGAAGTCCTCGGTGAACCAGCCGGTGACGGCGACGCCGTCGATCACCTTCGTGGTCTTGCGGTTCGCGAACTCCGGGTGCGTGGCGACGTCGCTGGTTCCGCTGATCTCGTTCTCGTGGCGGGCCACCAGGACGCCGTCCTTGGTGGAGACGAGGTCGGGCTCGACGTAGTCGGCGCCCATCCGGATCGCGAGCCGGTAGGCCGCGAGCGTGTGCTCCGGCCGGTAACCGGACGCGCCGCGGTGGGCGATGACGAGCGGCTCGCCGGCCGCGTGCCGGACCGGCTGCGCGCCGTGGCCGGGTGCGGCGTGGGCGGGGGTGGCGACGGTGGTCGCGCCGAGGGCGAGGACCGCGGACGTGGTGGCCATGAGCGTCCTCCCGAGGAGGGTCTTCCGAGTCATGACCGCCAGCCGACCAGCCGCAGGTGGCCCGTCGGAGAGGCACGGGTGAACGTCAGTGGGCGGGAGCGTGCTCAGCCGGCGCCCAGCAGGAGGATGCCGCCGACGAGCAGCGCGACGACCTTGACCAGCTCGGTGCCGACGTACCAGAGATGCGCGTGGGAGCGCGGCCCGTCCGCGCCCTCGGGCGCCGCCAGGACGGCGTCCGAGCGGCGGGTCAGCAGCGGCCGGACCAACAGCAGCTGCGTCACGAGCACCACCACCGCTACCCCCAGCGCGGCAACCGGGCCGCTGCCCGGGTCGCCCGTCAGCAGGCCGATGATCACCACCACGGCGAGCACCAGCTCGCACGCGTTGAGCGCGCGGAACACCAGCCGCCCGATGCCCAGACCCAACTTGAGCGTCACGCCCGGCGCCCGGAACTTCACCGGCGCCTCGATGAACGAGATGGCCAGCACCATGCCCAGCCAGACGAAGGTGCCGGCGACGGAGGTGGCGAGCGAGGCGGGCATGCCAGCATCATCCGCCCTCCCTTCGGGGGTACGCCGCACGCCCGCGGCCCAGCAGAATGGGCAGGTGGCGTACTGGCACCGCACCTCCCCGCACACCTTCACCCCCACCGAGCACGTGGGCGGCGCCTGGGACCAGCGGACCCAGCACGTCGCGCCGGCCCTCGGCGTCCTCGCCCACGAGGTCGAGCGCGACCGCGACGCCCGCCGCTCCGACGGCCTGGTGATCAGCCGGCTGTCCTACGACATCCTCGGCGTCATCCCGATCGAGCCGATCGACGTCGAGGTCGAGGTGCTGCGCCCCGGCCGGACCATCGAGCTGGTCCAGGCCACCGCCCGCCACGACGGCCGCGCGGTCGTCGTCCTGCGCGCCTGGCTCGCCGAGCCCTACGACACGACGCCGCTCGCCGGCACCGACCTGCCGTCGATCCCGCCCGCCGACGAGATGGAGCCGTGGGACATGGCCGGCCTCTGGGCCGGCGGCTTCATCGCGTCGATCGAGATCCGCCGCAAGGAGCTCGGCCCGGGCCGGTCGATGGTCTGGGTCCGCACCTCGCACGCGCTGGTCGCCGACGAGCCGGTCAGCCGCCTCGCCGCCGTCGCCGGCCTGATCGACATCACCAACGGGATCGCCGTCCGCACCGACCCGACGAAGGTGTCCTTCCCCAACCTCGACCTCACCGCCCACTTCCTGCATGCGCCCGCGGCGGGCTGGCTGGGCCTCGACACCACGCAGTCGTACGGCGCCGGCGGCATCGGCGTCACCAGCTCGAAGATGCACGACGAGAACGGCCCGCTCGGGACGGTCGCGCAGACGCTGACCGTGCGCCCCTGATCCTGGCTCCCCGTCCCACCCGGCAGATCCGCTCCGAATCCGCCGGATTCGCGACAGTTGTGCCGGGTGAGACCGGGGTCAGCGCACCCCGCGGACCCGGTCGAGCGAGCCGGGCTCGGGGATCCCGGGCCGCAGGTCCGGCGCCGGATGCCGCGTCACCGGCGGCGCGCCGTAGCGCAGGAGACCCGCCCAGGCGGAGCCGGCGACGTCCTCCTCCGGGTCCTCGGGCCATCCGTCGGAGCGACGCAGGGACCAGGTCTGGATCGGCATCGCCAGCACCAGCGTCGCGGCGAGCTCGCGCCGGGTGTGTCGACGTACCTCGCTCGTGCGTCCGGGGAGCATCCGATCGGTGAGGACGTCGAGCGCCGCCTCGTGGTCCGCTCCTTCGAGCACGGCGAACGAGCCGAACAGCACCGCGCTCGTGGAGACGAGGGAGGACTCGAACGCCGACCGGGCCACGATCACGCCGTCGACGACCGCCACCGACACCGCCGTCGGGACGCCCGACGCGACCCGGCGCATCCAACGCGATCCGGTCGAGCCGTGCGCGAGCAGCAGATCGCCCCAGCGGGCGACGGCGGTCGGGAGGACGGCGGGCGTGCCGTCGTCGTCGACGAAGGAGAGGTGGGCGAGGACGCCCGCTTCGAGGAGTGCGTCGAGGTCGGCCCGGTCGTGCGACATCAGCTCGGGCATCCGGGTCGGCTCGGTGCGGCTCACGGCGGCGAGTCTGGCATGCCGGCGCGTTCGGACACCGGTCGTACGGTGGGCCCATGCGCATCGCCGTCGTCGGAGGCCATGGCCAGATCGCCCGCCTGCTGCACCCGCTCCTCGTCGCCGCCGGCCATCAGCCGGTCGCGCTCGTCCGCGGCGCCGCCCAAGCCGAGGCCGTCGAGGCCCTGGGCGCCGGAGCGCGCCTGCTCGACATCGAGGCCTCCGACGCCGCCGGCTTCGCCACCGCCTTCGCCGGCTGCGACGCCGTCGTCTTCAGCGCCGGTGGCGGCCCGGACGGCAACATCGAGCGCAAGCGGACCGTCGACCTCGAGGGCGCCCTGAAGTCGATCGCCGCCGCCGAACAGCTCGGCATCGCGCGCTACGTCCAGGTCTCCGCCATCGACGTCGACAACCCCGTCTCCCCCGACGCCGGCCCCACCTGGGCCGCCTACGTCGCCGCCAAGCGCGACTCCGACGCCGCCGTCCGCGCCAGCACCCTCGCCTGGACCATCCTCCGCCCCGGCCGCCTCACCGACGACCCGCCCACCGGCCTGGTCGCCCTCGGCCCCGACGTGCCGCGTAGGCCGGTCACACGCGGCGACGTGGCCGCCGTACTGGCTGCGGTGGTGGGGCGGGCCGACACGGTCGGGCGGCAGTGGAACCTGGTGGGTGGCGACGTGCCCATCGCCGAGGCACTCGACGGCGCTGCGGCGGATGGCACGCCTTAGGCGCCATCGCCGCTCAGGCGTACTTCGACTTGCCGATCTTGGTCGTCGATGACACGAAACTGCGGCGCTTCTTGCCGTACTCCGCGATCGACGAGGTGCCCTTGGTGACGCTGCGAGGCCCCTCGATGGTCGTGATGCGGACGGCGGCCTTGGGCTTGCGCTCGCTCATCACCGACTCCTTCCTCTCGACGAGAACATTAGATCAGACCTCCGACGGTTCGGAGCGTCTCAACAGCACGGCCCACACGGTTCCGTGGATCACGGGCACCGTCAGGTAGGTCGCGAAGGCGGCAGCAAGCCAGGCAGAGCCGATCCAGAACCACGTGAGCCACGGCTCATGGAGATGACCGACCAAGGTTGCACTGGCCACTGCGAGAAGCGCCGCACAGCTCAGGGTGATCCAACGCAGGGGACGGAGCAGCGCTGCCGCAAGGTGACTCTCGCCCGCCCCGGCAAGGAGCGCGATGCCGACAGCCGGTGCGGCCAGCAAGACCGCCACCGCACCATCGGGCGCTTCGAGAAGCGCGTCCCGCGCCCCATCGAGCCACAGGGCCAGCTGAAACACCGACGCCGTGAACAGGGAGACGAGAATCGCGACGAGCCGTATCGAGGCCGCCTCGACGCCGACCTGCAAGGTCGCCTCGCGGTCCGGAGGCGGGCTGTACGGGTACGACGCGCTCGCGTGGATCAGCGTGCCGAGGCCCTTGTCCCCTCCGGCGGAGGCCTCGCCGTCGTCCGCACTCGGCAGGCTGAGGGAGCGAGCCTGCAGCGGGGCCTGAACCCGGACGTCCAAGTGATAGGAGGCCGCCCAGCTGGGGTCGCCCACATCGAGCGCGAACGGCTGCGTGCGATAGCCCGCGCTGGCGAGCACACCGGTGAAGATGCCCGCCGGAGTTCGCGACGCCGTCCAGTCGAAGGAGAACTTGAGGACGGTCCGCGTTCCGACCAGGTCGCGCGGTACGAGCACCACCAGGAGGAAGCTCCGGGCAAGGTCGAAGGCCAGATCGATGAGTGGCCCGGAAACGCCCTCGAACTCGACGTCATCGGTCTCGGCGCCGGCTGTCGGAGACAACCCCGTCACCGCCGCAACGGCTTCCTCAGGGCTTCCGAAGACGATCTGCTCGAGGTAGGGGTAGACGTCCTTCGCGATCGGCCCCAGCTCGCGCTCGAACTGGCAGGCCAGAGCGGCGAGGGCGAGCTCGCCGTTCTCCTCGCGCCCCAGCACGGGGAGCGACTGGCCGTCCGGCCCCTCGGTGTCCAGATTTCGCACGACGCCCTTGGCGACGAACGCCAGCGGGACCATGGCCGCGCCCTTCGGCCTGCGCCAACGGCGGAGTCGCTCCGCCCGCTCGTAGGCGAGCTGTGGCTCGGGCGGTGGCATGCAGTCGAGTGACACCCTGCGCCGCGCTCGCTCGCCCTCCAGCAGTTCCACGCTCTCGACCTTGCGGAAGCACCATGCGCTCGAGGCCCAGATCGAGTCGACCACGGCGCGCCCTAGCTGTACTGACCACGGACGTTAGGTACGGCGCGCCTGCTGGACGATGACGAAGACCTCCG
>NZ_BAABAC010000009.1:0-137597 GCF_039537225.1 Nocardioides ginsengisoli | reverse complement strand
CGGAGGTCTTCGTCATCGTCCAGCAGGCGCGCCGTACCTAACGTCCGTGGTCAGTACAGCTAGGGCGTCCACACGGCCGCGTCATGCGCGAACACGACCCGGCGCGGGTCGAACGCGAGGATGCGCTCCATCCACGGGCTCGGCGCCGGCAGCGGCGGCTCGTGCCCGAGCGCGGCCGCCCGGGCCGCGAGGACGTCGGCCGACCACTGCGACGCGGTGTCGTGCGCCTGCCCGGCCAGGACGACGCTGCCGTCGGCGCACTCGACGACGACCGACTGGTGCCCGGCCACGTGCCCCGGCGTCGGTACGACGTGCACGCCCGCCGCGATCTCCGCCTCGCCGTCGAGCAGCTCGTAGCGCGCGCCGGCGAAGTCGACGAGCGCGGAGACCGTGTAGTCGGGCTGGTCCTTGTCCCGGGCGGTCTCCAGCTCGCGGCGCTGAGCGACGATCGGCCGGCCCGCGAACAGGGGGTTCTCGCCGATGTGGTCGAAGTGCAGGTGGCAGTTGACGACGATCGCGATGTCGTCGGTGGACAGGCCGACGGAGGCGAGCGCGTCGGCGACCGACACCCGCCGCGGCCGGTAGTGCGCCTCGGTCTCGGGCCCGGCGTCGCCGAGGCCGGTGTCGAGCAGCAGCACGCCGGCCGGCGTCCGCACGACATAGCCGTGGACCGCCTCGACCCGCGGCTGCCCGGTCCCGGTCTCCGCGGCGGGGCGGACGAACGTGCCGAGGTCGAGGCGTCGTACGTCATCGGTCCGCATCCGGTCAGGCTAGGCGGTCGCCCGTGCTGGCGTCCGTGCCATCGCTGGCGCCTTTGCCGGGCTCTGGTGGGATGGTCCCGTGCTGGCGACCCTGCTCACCGACTGGCGACTCGGCCTGGACGGCGACGCCGACGGCGCGCTCCTGCCCGTGACGACCGACGACGGCACGCGGGCGACGCTCCGGCTCGACGCGAACGAGCACGAGCACCTCGCCCTGCAGCGCTGGCGCGGCCGGGGCGCCGTCCAGCTGCTCCGGGCCGACCCGAGCCGGCACGCGCTGCTGGTCGAGCGGGTCGGCGGCGACCTCGCCGACGCCTGGGACGTCGAGGCGTGCCAGACCGTCGCCACCCTGTACGGCGTCCTGCACGTCGCGCCGATGCCTCAGCTGCGGTCGCAGGCCGACCTGGTCGGGCAGCGGGCCGACGAGCTGCGCCGCGACGCGCGCTCGGTGCCGGTGCCGCGGCGGCTCGTCGACCAGGCGCTGGCCCTCGCCCGCGACCTCACCGCCGACCCGCCGACGGCGGTGCTGCACGGCGACCTGCACTTCGGCCAGGTGCGGCGCGGCAGCCGGGACGGCGAGGACGTCTGGCTGGCGATCGCGCCGCGACCGGTCAACGGCGACCCGCACTCCGAGCTGGAGCCGATGCTGCGCCACCGCTTCGACGAGTACGCCGCGCCGTGGGCCGCGGGCTCGGTGCGCGACGGCATCCGGCAGCGCTTCCACACGCTCGTCGACACCGCCGGGCTCGACGAGGACCGGGCCCGCGACTGGGTCGTCGTCCGGTCGGTCCTGCACGCGCACCGCGTGCAGCACGACCGCGATCAGGTCACCGCGTGCATCACGGTCGCGAAGGCGGTCCAGGACTAGGGGCGTAGACCGGCCGCTTGAGCTGGCGCTTGCGCCGGGCGTCGGCGACGGCCAGGTCGCGGTACTCGCGGAGCAGCCGGCGGCGCGGCGCCCCCGGCCGCACCAGCATCCGCAGCGTCGCGCTCGTGGCGACGGCGGGCGTGAACACCCGCCACGGGTCGGAGCGGTGGTTGAACATGTCGAGCATCCGGTCGTAGGTGCCCTTCGCGACCATCCGGCGGGCGACCTCGGCGACCACGAGCGGGCTGGGGCCGGCCTTCCCGAAGTCGACGGCGGTCCAGTACATCGGTGTCGCGTCGCGGTCGCGCCACACGCCCCAGACACGGATCCGCTCGTCGACGTCGTGCGCGGCGAGACCCGCCACGATCTCCGGCGCGAGCATCTCCGCCTGACGGAAGGCGTCGCCGATGCCCTGTCCCGGCGCGGGATCCTTGAAGTGGCCGGCGTCGCCGACCAAGACCCAGCCGGGGCCGCTCGGCTCACGGAAGAAGCCCTCCCAGCGCACCATGCCCTGGACCTTCCCGGTCAGCGTGGCCCCGGTCAGCACCCGCGCGACGGGCCCGCAGCTGCGGGCGTAGGCGTCGAACGCGCCCCGCAGGTCGGCCCGGAAGGCGTCGCGCTCGGCGGCGACCGGCATCTCGACCACCTGGTAGAGCCCCGCGTCCGCGGGCATCGCGACGACCAGCCGGTCGTCCCACTTGTGGAAGATCAGCTCGGGGTCGGGCCCCGAATCGGCGTTCTCGTAGAAGCCCCAGTAGCCGAGCCGCTCGCTCGCGGCGACGTTGTAGCGGCGCGACCCGACCAGCTCGGCGACCGTCGAGCCGCGGCCGTCGGCGCCGACGACCAGGCGCGCCGCGACGTCGTACGACGTGCCGTCCTGCCCGACGCGGACGCCGGACACCCGGTCGCCGTTCCGCAGCAGGCCGGTGACCCGCGCGCCCATCCGGACGTCGACCCCGGCGTCGGCCGCCGCCCCGACCAGGATCGGGTCGAGCACGAACCGCCGTACCGACGCGGCGCCGCCGACGTCTCCGTCGATCTGCGGGATCCGCTGGCGGGTCTGCAGATCATCGATCCGGACGTTCGACCGCATCACGTACGGCGCGCCGGTGGCGCGGACCTGGGCGGTGACCCCGAGCCGGTCGAGGAAGGCGAGGACGTTGGCCTCCATGATGTGCGTCGACATGGTGTCGCGCGGGAAGCGCGCCTGCTCGAGCAGGACGACGGACAGCCCGGCGCGAGCGAGCAGCGTCGCCAGCGGCGCGCCGGCGCACCGGGCGCCGACGACGACCACGTCGTACTCGGGGTCGATCCGCCGGCCGCCGCGGAAGGCGGTCTGTGGGGCGATCTTCTCGTCGATGGACATGGCAGCTCCCCGGCTGTGCCCGAGAGTCGGATCCCAGCAGTATCGCCCCATCCCGGGCGGCGCGGAAGGTCCGTCGGGGCGGCCGCGACGGTAGCCTCACCGCCATGTCGTACGTGCGGAGCATCAGCGTCGGGAGCCCTCAGGGCAAGGAGTGGGCCGAGCTCGGACGCTCCTCGATCGACAAGCGCCCGGTGACCGGGCCGGTCGCCGTCCAGCCGCTCGGTCTCGGCGGCGACTCGGTGAGCGACACCCGGCACCATGGCGGCCTCGACCAGGCGGTCTACGCCTACGCGCGCGAGGACCTCGACTTCTGGGAGGCCGAGCTCGGCCGGACCATCCGCGACGGCCAGTTCGGCGAGAACCTCACCACCGAGGGCATCGACGTCAACGCGCTCGAGATCGGCACGCGGCTGCGGATCGGCGCGGACGTCGTCCTCGAGGTCGCCTCCGTCCGCACGCCCTGCAACGACTTCAAGGGCTGGATGGGGGAGAGCGGCTACGACCCGACCGCGTGGGTGAAGCGGTTCACCCGCGAACTCCGCCCCGGGCCCTACCTGCGGGTGATCGAGCCCGGCGAGATCACCGCCGGCGACCAGATCGACATCGTCGGCCGGCCGGGGCACGGGATCACCGTCCGCGACATGTTCGTCGCGCTCAACCTCGACCGGAAGCGGCTCCCGGAGCTGCTCGTGATCGACGGCCTGGCCGAGAAGGCACGCGTGAAGGCGGAGGAATTCGTCCGCAAGACGGCCTCTTCGCTACCGCCGGCCGAACCGGTGGCCTAGGTTACTCATCAGTCAGGTCGGTCTCGGACGAGCATGCAGGAGTGCCATGCCCATCAATCACGACACGAGTTTCCTCGAGCACATGCCGCAGAGCTGCGCGGTGCAGTTCCTCGACCGCGTCGCCGCGAGCGGCGACCGGGAGGCGTTCCGCTTCCCGCGCGGTGAGGCATGGGAGTCGGTCACCTGGCGTCAGGCCGGCGACCGGGTACGCCGCCTGGCGGCGGGCCTGCTCGCGCTCGGGCTCGAGCCGGAGCAGCGCGTGGGCATCGCGTCGTCGACCCGCTACGAGTGGATCCTCGCCGACCTCGCCGTCATGTGCGCGGCCGGCGCCACGACGACGGTCTACCCGTCGACGGGCGGCGACGACACGGCGTACATCCTGGGCGACTCGGAGTGCCGCATCGTCTTCGCCGAGGACGAGTCCCAGCTGGTCAAGCTGCGCGACCACCGCGCCGAGCTGCCCGCGCTGGAGAAGGTCGTCGTGTTCGACGCGTCCCTCGCCGACGGCGACTGGGTGATCTCGCTCGACGCGCTCGCCGAGCTGGGCGACAGCTATCTCGCGACCGACCCCGACGCGGTCGACACGGTCGCCAAGGGCATCGGCCCCGACCAGCTCGCGACGCTGATCTACACGTCCGGCACCACCGGCAAGCCGAAGGGCGTCCGCACGCTCCACCGCGCCTGGGTGTTCGAGGGTGAGGCGATCCGCGCGCAGGACCTGCTGCACGAGGACGACCTGCAGTTCCTGTGGCTGCCGATGGCCCACTCCTTCGGCAAGGTGCTGCTGTCCACCCAGCTCGCGTGCGGCTTCGCCACCGCGATCGACGGCCGGGTCGACAAGATCGTCGACAACCTCGGCGTCGTCCGGCCGACGTTCATGGGCGCCGCGCCGCGCATCTTCGAGAAGGCGCACGCGCGGATCGTCACCATGCAGGCCGCCGAAGGCGGCGCCAAGGAGAAGATCTTCAAGAAGGCCTTCGAGGTCGGCCTCAAGGTCGACGAGCTCGAGCAGGCCGGCACGTCCGTGCCGCTGCCGCTCAAGCTGCAGCACGCACTCTTCGACAAGCTGGTCTTCAGCAAGGTCCGCGACCGCTTCGGCGGCCGGGTGAAGTTCTTCATCTCCGGCTCCGCCGCGCTCAACGCCGACATCGCCGCCTGGTTCCACGCCGCCGGCATCCTCATCCTCGAGGGCTACGGCATGACCGAGAACGCAGCCGGTGCGACCGTCAACCACCCCGACGCCTACAAGATCGGCACCGTCGGCCAGCCCTTCCCGGGCACCGAGGTGCGGATCGGCGACAACGGCGAGGTCCAGCTCAAGGGCCCGCACGTGATGGCGGGCTACCACAACCGTCCCGAGGCGACCGACGAGGCGCTCACCGACGACGGCTGGCTGCGCACCGGCGACAAGGGCGAGCTCGACGCCGACGGGTTCCTCAAGATCACCGGCCGGATCAAGGAGCTCTTCAAGACCTCCGGCGGCAAGTACATCGCCCCGCCGGCGATCGAGGCGAAGTTCAAGGCGGTCTGCCCCTACGCCAGCCAGTTCATGGTGTTCGGCGCCGAGCGCAACTTCGTCTCCGCGCTGATCACCCTCGACCCCGACGCCATCGCCGGCTGGGCCGCCGAGAACGGCAAGGCGGGCAAGACCTACACCGAGCTCGTCAACGACGACGCGGTCAAGGCGATGGTGGGCGAGTACGTCGACGTCCTCAACGCCCAGCTCAACCGCTGGGAGACGATCAAGAAGTGGCGGCTGCTCGACCACGACCTGACCATCGAGTCGGGCGAGCTGACGCCGTCGCTGAAGGTCAAGCGGAATGTCGTCGAGGCCAACAACAAGGCGCTGATCGACGGCTTCTACTCCTGACGGTCCGCGGGCGTCTCCGGCACTGAGGGGGCAGCCTCGACGTGCCGGTCCGGCCGACCGGCTGGGACACTGGGCGCATGCCGTCCGCACTGCCCGAAGGCGATCCCGCACCCACCGACGGCGCCCTGCCGGAGCCGGCGCTCGCCGAGGTCGGCCGACGCCCGTTCGAGTTCTACGTCCACGTGCCGTTCTGCCGGGTGCGGTGCGGCTACTGCGACTTCAACACCTACACGGCCGAGGAGCTCGGGCCCGGCGTCTCCCGCAGCTCGTACGCCGAGCAGGCGGTCGCCGAGGTCCGGCTCGCGCGGCAGGTGCTGGGCGATCGGGACCTCCCGGTCGAGACCGTGTTCCTCGGCGGCGGTACGCCGACGCTGCTCCCGCCGGCCGACCTGGGCCGGATGCTGCGGGCGATCGACGACGAGTTCGGGCTCGCGCCCGGCGCCGAGGTCACCACCGAGGCCAACCCTGACTCGGTCGACCTCGCCTACCTCGAGCAGCTGCGCGAGGCCGGCTACACCCGCGTGTCGTTCGGCATGCAGTCGGCGGTGCCGCACGTGCTCGCCGTCCTCGACCGCACGCACGACCCTCGGCGCGTGCCCGACGTGGTCGCGGCCGCGCGGGCCGCGGGCTTCGACCAGGTGAGCCTCGACCTGATCTACGGCACGCCGGGGGAGAGCGCGGACGACTGGGCGACCACGCTCGACGCCGCGCTCGCCTGCGACCCGGACCACGTGTCGGCGTACTCGCTGATCGTGGAGGACGGCACCGCGCTGGCCCGCCGCGTGCGCCGCGGCGAGCTCCCGATGCCCGACGACGACGACCTCGCCGACAAGTACGTCCAGGCCGACGAGCGGCTGGTCGCCGCGGGGCTGGGCTGGTACGAGGTGTCGAACTGGGCGCGCGACGACGCCGCGCGCTGCCGCCACAACCTCGGCTACTGGACCGGCGCCGACTGGTGGGGGATCGGCCCCGGCGCGCACTCGCACGTCGGCGGCGTCCGGTGGTGGAACGTCAAGCACCCGACGGCGTACGCCGGGCGGCTGCGGGCGGGGGAGAGCCCGGCCCAGGCGCGCGAGGTGCTCGACGCCGAGACGCGCCGGGTGGAGCAGGTGCTGCTGGAGGTCCGGCTGCGCGACGGGATGGCGCTCGACGTCCTCGACGACCTCGACGGCGACGCGCGGGCGGCGCTGCCGGGGCTGGTGGCCGACGAGCTGATCGAGGACCGTTCCGACCGCCTCGTCCTCACCCGCCACGGGCGGCTGCTCGCGGACGGCGTCGTCCACCGCCTCCTCGCCTGATCCCCCGTCGTACCGGACGTTCTGGTCGCGATCTCGCCGATTTCGCGACCGAAACGTCCGGTACGACCGTGCCCACCGACCGACGCCACCTGAATATCTCTTAAATCTAGTGTTACACTCGACTTTATGAAGAAGTCGGGACCTGTGATCGGCTACGTGCCGGGCGCCTTCGACCTGTTCCACATCGGTCACCTCAACGCGCTGCGGCAGGCGCGGGCGTGGTGTGACGTCCTGGTGGCGGGGGTCGTCGCCGACGAGGTGTGCCGGGAGACGAAGGGCGTGGTGCCGACGGTCCCGCTGGAGGAGCGGCTCGAGATCGTCGAGGCGATCGGCATCGTCGACGCCGTCTATGCGGAGAACACCCCCGACAAGACCGACTCCTGGCGCGACGTGGGCTTCGACCGGATCTTCAAGGGCGACGACTGGAAGGGCACCGCCAAGGGGCGCCGGCTCGAGGCGCAGATGGCGGAGCTGGGCGTCGAGGTGACCTACTTCCCGTACACGCTGCAGACCTCGTCGACCGCGCTGCGCAAGGCGCTCGCGCACCGCGGCGCGTCATGAGCGTCGCTGTCTCCGACGACGGCCTGCTGGTCCCGCCGGGCGGCGCGCCGCTCGTCGTCGAGATCGACGGCCACTACGTCTGGTCGCTGACGCCCGCGCGCGACGGCAGCCCGGCGTCCGGCGGTGTGCTGGTGCCGTGGCCGGGCGTGCTGAAGCCCTACCTGAGCGGGCGCGGCCGGGTGCGGGTCACCGACCCCTCCGGCGCCGAGATCCTGTACGACGACGAGGTCGGCCTCGGCTCCGGCCGCGGCGCGCTCGCGGTGATCGACCGCAGCGGCCATCGGCTCAGCGTCGACAAGGTCGGCCACCTGGCGCGCTCGTTCGCCGACACCGACGACACGGTGCGTCAGGAGATCCTGGCGGGGACCCGCCGTGCCATCGACGACCTGCGCGAGCACGCGGGCGTGGCGGCGTACCTCAACTACGGGGCGCTCCTCGGCGCGATCCGTGAGGGCCGGATGCTCGCCCACGACTCCGACACCGACCTGTGCTACCTGTCCGACCACACCTCGCCCGCCGACATCGTGCTCGAGTCCTACCGGATCACCCGCGCGATGCGGGCCCGCGGCTGGCGGGTGCTGCGGATGTCGGGCGGCGACGTCAAGCTGCTGCTGCCGCTCTCGGACGGCCGGGTGTGCCATATCGACGTGTTCGCCGCGTTCTACGTCGAGGGCACCTTCTTCCAGCTCGGCAACCGGAGCGGGACGCTGCCGCGCGAGGCGATCGAGCCGTTCTCGACGATCACCCTGCACGGGCACGAGTTCCCGGCGCCCCGCGACCCGGAGGCGATGCTCGCCTTCCTCTACGGACCGCAGTGGCGCACCCCCGACCCGTCCTTCCGGTACGCCGACCCGCCCGCCGGTGTCCGCCGCCTCAACGGTTGGCTGCGCGGCTTTAGGACCGACATGGGCCGCTGGACCGAGCTCTACAACGGTCCGCGGCGGGCCGCGATCCCGAACGGGCCGTCGACCTTCGCGCAGTGGGTGGCGCCGCAGCTCGGCGATCTTCCGGTGTTGGACGTGGGGACCGGGACCGGACGGGACGCGCTGTGGTTCGCGCGGTCGGGTCGTCGTACGGGCGCGGTGGACTTCTCGCGCGGCGCCCTCGGCGTCGTACGGCGTCGGGCGCGGCGGGCCGGGCTGTCGGTGGAGGTCGACCAGCTGATCCTGGGCGAGCTGCGGTCGACGCTGGCGCACGGCGCACGGCTGGCGCGCGACCCGCACCACCTGTACGCGCGGCATCTCGTCGACTGTCTCGACGCCGACGCCCTCGCGCAGCTGTGGCAGCTCGCGCGGATGGCGCTGCGGCCCGGCGGCGGGCGGCTCTTCCTGGAGTTCGCGGTGTCGCCGGAGCTGTCGCCGGGCGACGTGCGCGCGGCGATCGAGGAGTCCGGCGGCGTCGTCGAGAGCCTGACCACCGGTCCCGGCGAGGACCTGTTCGACCTGCCCCTCCCGGCCGTGTGCCGGATCCGCGCCGCCTGGCCGGCGCTCACCCCCCAGCCTGCTTCGAAGGAGATCCGATGACCGACCTGACCGACGTGACCGACCTGGCCCGCCGCGCGCGGCGGCGGCTCCGCGAGCGCGGGGCCCTGCGCGAGCGGGTCCGGGTGCTGGAGGAGGAGGTCCAGGAGAACCGGCGTCTCAACCGCCGGATCGCCGAGCTGACAGATGTGGTCGTCGAGCTGCTGGTTCCGCTGGAGGCGCGGGATCAGGAGCGGGTGGAGGAGGTGCTCGGGCGGTTCCGGTCGGGCGTCTGACTGTTGCGGTGTGGTCCCCAACCGCAACGCCCAAACCGATTCACCTCTGCGGTTTGGTCCCCAACCGCACCAACTGTCTCAGGATGCGGTCACGAAGTCGATGAGCTCCTCGACCCGCCCGAGCAGCGCCGGGTCGAGGTCCTGGAACCCACGCACCCCGCCCAGGATGTGCTTCCACGCCCGCGCGATGTCGGCCTGGTCGCGGTGCGGCCAGCCGAGCTGCTGGCAGGTGCCCTTCTTCCAGTCGATGCCCTTGGGCACCTTCGGCCAGGCCGCGAACCCGAGCCGCTCCGGCTTCACCGCCTGCCAGATGTCGATGAAGGGGTGGCCGACGATGAGGACGTCCTTGCCGACCGGCGACTTCATGATGTTCTGCGCGATCCGGCTCTCCTTCGACCCGGCGACAAGGTGATCGACGAGGACGCCGACCCGGCGGTTGGGTGCGGGCTTGAAGTCACGGAGGTGGTCGGCGAGGTCGTCGACGCCGCCGAGGTACTCCACGACGACGCCCTCGATCCGCAGGTCGTCGCCCCACACCTTCTCGACCAGCTCGGCGTCGTGCCGGCCCTCGACGAAGATCCGGCTCGCGCGGGCCACGCGGGCCTTGGCGTCGTGGACGGCGATCGAGCCGCTCGCCGTACGGGTGGCCTTGACCGGGCCGGCGTTGGTGATCGGCGCGGTGAGGATGACCGGCTTGCCCTCGAGCAGGAAGCCGGCCCCGAGCGGGAAGGTCCGACGCTTCATCCGCCGGTCCTCGAGGGTGACGGTGTGCAGGTCGCGGTCGACGGCGACGATCTCGCCGCACCAGTCGGTGGTGACCTCCTCGACGACCAGGCCGAGGTCGGCGGACGCCTCCACGGCGCGGCCCCGCTTCGGGACCTTCCAGTCTCCTGACAGCACGTCGGTCCCGTAGCGATCCACGACGGACCACCCTAGGCCGAACCGGCCTCCACGCCTGGGTGGGACACGCGGCCGGCCGCGGTCTGGGCAGCACGGATCGCCGTGACCGCGTCGGGGTGGACGCGCGTCAACGGCAGCAGGTCGCCCCGCTGCACGAAGCCGACCGTGTGACGCAGGTTGTTGCCGACGCCCACCACGCCAGGACCACGCCGAGCAGTCCGACGATCCAGGCGATGCGGCGGACGCCGCGCCACCGGTCGTATGCCGTGTGCAGGAAGGCCACCTCGACCCGGAACCGCCCGACGCCATGCGCGCGGCCGTCCGCCGGGGGCGGATTCAGGCGAGCGGCAGCTGACGCCGCGCCGGCGGCAGCTGCGCGTAGCCCCGCGGGATCGCGTGGTGCAGGACGTCGGCCGGGTAGGGCCACTCGGCCGCGGCGAGCGCCTCCTCCTGCGGGACGCCGCGGGTGGCGAGGTCGCGGATGGTCTCGGCGACGGCGCGCAGCTCGTCGCACTGCTGCTCGACGAAGCGGCGGTCGACGACCCCGCCGTGCCCCGGTACGACGGCCGTGGCCGAGGTGGTCAGGCCGAGGACCAGGTCGAGGGTGTCGGGCCACTCGAGCGGGTAGGAGTCGGAGCCGATCGACGGGGGAGCGGCCTGCTCGATGAGGTCGCCGACGAGCAGGACGTCGGCCTCGGCGACGCGAACGACGAGGTCGCCGGAGGTGTGGCCGCGGCCGAGGTGGACCAGCTCGAGGAGGCGGTCGCCGAGGTCGATGGTGGCGGCGCTCGCGAACGTCCGGTCGGCGGGCGGGGCGGCCGGGTCGGTGTGGGCGGCGGCCTCCTCGGTGGCGTGGACCGGGAGGTCGTCGTACTGCTCGCGGAAGGTGGCGTTGCCGAGGACGTGGTCGAAGTGGTCGTGGGTGTTGACCACCGCGATCACCTTGCCGGCGCCCAGGTCGCCGATCGCGGCGATGGCTGCGCGCGCCTCGGCGGCGGTCGAGAGCGTGTCGACGACGACCAGGCCGCGCTCGCCGCCGACGACGGTCAGGTTGACGTCGTACGACGGGACGCGGCGGACCCAGACACGGTCCGCGACCTCGATGAAGGCGGGCATCGCCCCACCGTACCGGCGCCGGGCGGAGGCCTCAGCAGAGTCCCGCGTGCAGCTCCGAGCGCAGCAGCTCGCCGAGCTCGGACGCGGTCCGGGCCGGGCGGGGGAAGGTGAGCGTGGCGGTGTGGGCGCCGGTCAGGTCGACCCACTGCAGGACGACGCCCCGCGCGCACAGCTCGGCGAGCTGGACGCCGACGACCTCGCCGAGGCGGGTGCGGGTGAGGGTGGCGACGGCGTGGCGCAGCTCGTCCTGGTGGCACAGGTTGGCGTGCTCGGTCGAGCGCTGGAGGAAGCCGCGGTTGAGCTCGTGGGCGGGGGAGGCGAAGGCGCTGAGCGGGACCCGGATCCGGGTCGCGTCGGGCGCGCCGTCCGGCTCGGACCCGCGGGCGAGGAGGGCGAAGTCGAGGTGCAGGGCGATCCGCATCCGGAGCTCGTCGCAGCACGGGCACTGCTCGAGCCCGGTCGCCTCGAGCCGTCCGGAGAGGGTGAGCGTGGCGTCGCGGTCGGGGGAGCCGGCCCGGCCCAGGCCGCTGGTGACGACGAGCAGCGCGCCGCGCGCGTCGGTCGCGGCGATGGCGAGCGGGGAGCCGGCGGGGCAGGACAGGACCGGGCGGCCGCCGTCGTCCTGCATCTCGAGGTGCCCGTCATCGGGGCCGCCGAGGCCGCTGGGGCCGCCGAGGCTGCCCGTGATCCCGTCGACGACGAGCTGGACGTCGCCCGGGCAGGACAGGATGCTGCGCGCGGCGGCGGCGAGCCGGTGCCCGTCGCGGTAGGTCGTCTCCGTGCTCATTTAGGTGAGCCTAACCTACTTTGCATCTCGGTCAAGGGGGTGCGCCCGGCGACGTGCGGCCCGGCGGTCCGGGGATTCGTGGGCCACGGCGGTAGGATTGGCACTCACCGGCCAGGAGTGCCAGTGTCGGACCCGTCGATCGCAGGAGGTGGCGCATGCAGGAGGACCGCAGGCTCGCCGTCCTGCGCGCCATCGTCGAGGACTATGTCGCCACCGAGGAGCCGGTCGGCTCCAAGGCCCTGGTGGAGCGTCACCACCTCAACGTGTCGCCGGCGACGATCCGCAACGACATGGCGGCGCTCGAGGACGAGGGCTACCTGCACCAGCCGCACACCAGCGCCGGCCGGGTGCCGACCGACAAGGGCTACCGGCTCTTCGTCGACCGGCTCTCGACGGTCAAGCCGACCACGCAGGCCGAGCGGCGCGCGATCGCCAGCTTCCTCGACGGCGCGGTCGACCTCGACGACGTCATCCACCGCTCGGTGCGGCTGCTCGCGCAGCTGACCCGCCAGGTCGCCGTCGTGCAGTACCCCACGCTGTCGCGCTCGACGGTGCGTCACATCGAGCTGGTCGCGCTGACGCCGTCCCGGCTGCTGCTGGTGCTGATCCTCAGCTCCGGCCGGGTCGAGCAGCGTCTGGTCGAGCTCGACGCCCCGCTCGGCGACGACGACCTCGCGGCGCTGCGCTCGCAGGTCAACCTCGCCGCGACCGGTGAGGTGATCGCCGACGCGGCGACCGCCCTCCAAGCGCTGGTGACGATCGACGCCCACGGCGCCCCGGCGCCGAGCGCCGCCGCGAGCGCGGTCGTCGAGACCCTCGTCGACGCGATGAGCGACCACCGCTCCGACGAGCGGGTCGTCGTCGGCGGCACGGCCAACCTGGCCCGCTTCGGCGACAGCTTCGAGACCTCCGTCCGCCCGCTGCTCGAGGCACTGGAGGAGCAGGTCGTGCTGCTCCGGCTGCTCGGCGAGGCGACGAGCGGCGGCGCGGTGACGGTGCGGATCGGCGCCGAGGGTCCCTTCCAGGAGCTGGCCTCGACCAGCGTCGTCGCCACCGGCTACGGCCCGGGCGACGCGCTCGCCTCCCTGGGCATCGTGGGCCCGACCCGCATGGACTATCCCGGAACGATGGCGGCGGTGCGCGCCGTGGCCCGCTACGTGTCGCGCATCCTCGACGAGAGCTGAACTGAGAGAGCAACGAGTGAGTCAGGACCCCTACGAGCTGCTCGGCGTCGACCGCGACGCCGACGCCGACACCATCAAGAAGGCCTACCGCAAGCTCGCCCGCCAGCTTCACCCCGACGTCAACCCCGACCCGGAGAGCCAGGAGCGCTTCAAGCAGGTCACGGCCGCCTACGAGGTGCTGTCCGACCCGCAGAAGCGCGCGGTCTACGACCGCGGCGGCGACGCCTTCGGCGGCGGCTTCGGCGGCCAGGGCGCGGGCTTCTCGTTCACCGACATCATGGACGCCTTCTTCGGCGGCCAGGGCGGTGGCGGCGGCGGTCGCGGACCTCGCCCGCGCGTACGACGCGGCCAGGACGCCCTGATCCGGCTCGAGGTCGAGCTGGCCGAGGCCGCGTTCGGCGTCTCGCGCGAGCTCAAGGTCGACACCGCCGTGCGCTGCTCGACCTGCGGTGGCGAAGGTGCTGCCCCCGGCAGCCACCCGGTGCCCTGCGAGACCTGTCGCGGCGCGGGCGAGGTCGCCCACGTCCAGCGCTCCTTCCTCGGCGAGATCCGCACCCTGCGGCCCTGCGCCGCCTGCCGCGGCTTCGGCACGATCATCCCCGACCCCTGCCGTGAGTGCGCGGGCGACGGGCGGGTGCGCTCGCGCCGTACCCTCACCGTCAAGATCCCCGCCGGCGTCGACAACGGCACCCGGGTCCAGCTCACCGAGCAGGGCGAGGTCGGCCCGGGCGGAGGCCCCGCCGGCGACCTCTACGTCGAGATCCACGTCGCCCCGCACGCGGTGTTCGAGCGCCACGGCAACGACCTGCACTGCACGGTCTCGGTGCCGATGACCGCCGCCGCCCTCGGCACGACGATCGAGCTGCCCACGCTCGAGGCCGACCTCGAGGTCGAGGACGGCTCGGGCATCGAGACCTCGTTCGACCTGCAGGTGCCGCCCGGCACGCAGTCCGGCCACCAGGTCGTGCTGCGCGGCCGCGGCGTCCCCGGCCTGCGCGGCGGGCGCGGCGACCTCGCCGTCACCGTCGCCGTCGAGACCCCGACCCGGCTCGACCCGCGTCAGGAGGAGCTGCTGCGCGAGCTGGCGGCGATCCGCGGCGAGGAGCAGCCGACCGGCGACGTCCGGCCCACGCACAAGTCGATGTTCGGCCGCCTGCGCGACGCCTTCACGGCCCACTGAGCCGGGCGCGATGACGCTCCCGCAGCACCTGGTGCCGTCGCTCGACGGCGTGCGCCCCGGTGACCCGGTCACGGTCGACGGCGACGAGGCCCACCACGCGGTCGTCGTACGACGGCTGCGAGTCGGCGAGGAGCTCCAGCTCACCGACGGCCTGGGCCGGGTCGCGACCGGCGCCGTCACGGCGACCGGCAAGCGCGAGTTCACCGTCGAGGTCGCGGCCGTCGACGACCTCGCCGAGCCGCGGCCGCGGGTGACCGTCGTCCAGGCGCTGCCCAAGGGCGAGCGCGGCGAGCTCGCCGTCGAGGTGCTGACCGAGATCGGCGTCGGCCGGATCGTCCCCTGGGCCGCCGCGCGCAGCGTCGCGGTCTGGAAGGGCGAGCGTGCCGTGAAGTCCCACGCCAAGTGGCAGGCGACGGCCCGCGAGGCCGCCAAGCAGTCGCGCCGCGCCTGGCACCCCGAGGTGCTGCCGCTCGCGTCGACGGCCGAGGTGGCCGCGCTGATCGCCGGCGCCGACGTGACCGTCGTCCTGCACGAGGACGCCACCGAGCCGCTCGCCGCGCTCGCGCTGCCCGACGACGGCGACATCGTGGTGGTCGTCGGGCCCGAGGGCGGACTCACCGACGACGAGGTCGCGGGCTTCGTGGGCGTGGGTGCGGTCGCCGTGCGGATGGGCATCGAGGTGCTGCGCACGTCCACCGCGGGCGTCGCCGCCGTGGCCGCGCTGCTGTCGCGGACCTCGCGCTGGGGCTGACCCGCCTCAGCGCGCCAGCAGCGCCTCGACCCGCGCGATCTCCTCGTCCAGCCCGGCCCGCTCCGCCTTCGTCAGCGCCCGGAACGGCTCGGCGAGCACGACCCGGCCGTCGACGGCCTTCCACAGCCCGGTGAGCCAGCCGTCGACGTACAGCGACATCGCCTGCGCCCCGTTGGAGCCCATCCACAGCTTGCGCTGGTCGGGCGTGGTGACCCGGTCGCGGCCGCCGTGGGAGAGCCAGACGTTGTCGTAGCTGCCGAGCAGCCGGACCGGCGCGGGCATGTCCTCGTCGGCGATCGGCGCGCCGGGGACGTCGTACAGCGGCTTGCCGTCGGCGTCCTCGTGCCGCTCGAGGTCGGGCATCGCCTTGAGGACCGGCGCCAGCCGGGTGATCCCGGACCAGGCCGTGACGTCGGCGGCGGTGCCCGGGCCGAAGGCGGCGAGATAGCGCCGGACCAGCGCGGGGACGTCGGGCGTCGCCAGCGGCAGCCCGGTCCAGCGGGTGGCGAGGTCGTAGACGACGGCCGTCGAGGTGGTCGGCTTCCAGCAGCCGCGGGGCGGGAGCTGGGCCAGCACCTCCGCCACCCGGGCGACCTGCCCGAGCTGGGTCGCCGTGTAGGCCGGGAACCGCTCGGCCAGGGCCGCCCCGAGCCGGCGCTGGGGGAGCGGGCCGTCGGCGAGGAGCTCGTGGACGGCCGACGAGAAGGCGGCCCGGTCGACCTCGCGCGCTGAGCCGATGGTCTGGCTGACCTTCATCTCCCGCTCACGGACGGGCGCCGCCCACACGGGCAGCGTGACCGCGTCGGCCGGCAGGTGCAGGTGGACGGTGTCGCGGAGGCTGAGGATCCGCACCAGTGAGCGGTCCTCGATCGCCGCGCTCACCGCCACCGGGTCGACGTCGGCGAGCCGCGCCGCCAGCGAGAGGTACGGCGACAGCGACTCCTGCGCCTGCAGGCCCACCAGGTGGCCGATCATCGCGGCCGGCGTCGTCTCGACGCGCTCGAGCAGGTGCTGGCGCAGGAGCAGGGTGCGGTTGAGCCGCTGCCGGGTGAACCTCACGTGACCGTGATCACCTTGGTGTCCTGGGTCGGGCCGGCGCCCTCGCCGTCGGACGGGTCGTCGGTCCTGGCGACGAACGTGTAGCTGCCGGGCGCGAGGCCCTTGACGTCGACCTTCGTCGACCACGGGTAGAGCTTGTCGGCCCAGCCCTCGGCGGTCGCGAAGCCCTTCTTGACGACCTTGCCGGACGCGTCGCGCAGCTCCCACGGCACGGTCGCCTCGAACGAGCTGGCCCGGCCCTCGGCGGTGAAGCTGCCGCTGACGACGGTGCCCTGCGCGGGCTCGGTGACGTTGACCAGCGCCAGGACGTCGAGCTCGGGCGCGGCCTTCAGGCCGGCCGAGGCGTCGACGCCGAGGAGGGTGGCGGCGGGCTTGCCGGCGTAGTCGACCTTGATCGGCAGGCGCTTCCCGATCGTGCCCTGCAGCGTGTAGACGAGCTGCTGGACGGCGAGCCTGGCCTCGGCGGGCTTGAGCGAGCCGGCCTGCAGCCAGCCGTCGTCCTTGAGCGTCACGGTGATCGCGTCGGCGCTCTGGGTGACCGACGCGAAGCGGCCCTGCGGCCACACGGTGCGGTAGTCGGGGTCGACGGTGCTGCCGCTGGTCACCGCGGCCGCCGCGGCGACCAGCTTGTCGACGCCCGACACCTGGGTGAACTCGCGGAACAGCCGGTCGCCCTGCGGCGTCTTGCCGACGTAGTAGGCCGGGATCGCCGACGGGGTGCCGGTGCTCGGCTCGCCGGTCGGCGCGGAGACGCCGTCGCTCGCCGCGGGGGAGGTGGGAGCGGTCGAGGCGTCGCCGGTCGGGGTGCCGGCCGCGCCGGCGGTCTTCGTGTCGTCGTTCCCGCAGCCCGCGAGCAGGCCGAGGGCGAGCACCGCGCCGCCGAGCGCGGCGAGGGTGCGTCCGAAGGGGTGGGGAAGGGGGTTCATAGCGGCGATCCTTTCGTGATCGTCGGTGGTCTCAGCGGACGACGAACGTCCGCGTGTCGGTCGCCTCGGCCACCGTGGGGTCGTCGGCCGACCACGCCTTGAGCGTGTAGCTGCCCGGCGCGTAGTCGGCCAGGTCGATCGTCATGCTCCAGCTCTGGCCCTCGACGGCGACGTCGCCGGCGCCGATGGTGCCCGTGGCGCTGCTCAGCTCGTAGGCGACCCGGGCCGGGCGCTCCGCGGCGACCGGCGTGACCTGGCCGCGGACCGACAGCCACCGGGCGCCGGTGACCAGGCCCTCGGCGGGGTCGCTGATGTTGACCGGCGCCTCGACCCGGGTGAGCCGGGTGGTGGTCGGCTCGACGGCGACGCCGAGCACCTCGCTGAGCGGTACGCCGTCCTGCTCGAACGCGACCGGCAGCGGCGAGCCGATCGCCGCGTCGGCCGTGTGGACCGCCTGCTGCACGCTCAGCGCGACCGCGTCCCGGGCCACGCCCGAGGGCGCGGGGACGGCCACGTCGGCCAGCTCGATCGTGATGCCGGCGTCGTCGACGCTGACCGAGCGGAACGACCCGTCGGGCCAGGAGGTCCGGTAGTCGGGGTCGTCGGGGCCGGCGCCGGTCTCCATCCGCTGCAGCGCGTCGAGGACCCGGGTCGCCGGGTCGGTCGACCCGGCGACGGTCTGGAACTCGCGGTAGAGCCGCGGCCCGATCGGCGTCTCGGCGACGAAGTAGACCGCCGCCGGATAGGGCTTCGGCCGGTCGGCGGCGGGCGGCGCGTCATGGCGCAGCGTGCCCACGAGCGCGCTGATGCCGACGACCGCGGCGGTCGCCGTACCGGCGGCGAGGACGACGAGCGCGCGGCGCCGCCGGCTGCGCCCCGGGCGGTACGCCGTACGGCGCCGGATCTCGCCGAGCCGGTCGGCCGGCGTCACCTCGCGCACGGCGTCGTGGAAGAGGTCGTGGAGCCGGGCGTCCTCGTCGGGACTCATCGGTCGCCTCCCTTCAGGTCGTTGTCCCCGAGCAGCGGGCGCAGGGCCGCCGATCCGCGCGAGGCGTGGCTCTTCACGGCGCCGCGGCTGATGCCGAGGGTCTCGGCGATCTCGGCCTCGGAGAGCTCGAGGTAGTAGCGCAGGACCAGCACCTCCCGCTGCCGCCGGGGCAGCCGCTGCAGCGCGTCGAGGACCTGCTGGCGGCGGCTGTCGGCGAGGACCGGCTCGTCGGCCGGCGGCGCCACGTCGACGACGTGCTGCCGCGCCAGGTGCCGCTGGACGACGCCCCGGTGACGCAGCGCCGAGCGGGAGCGGTTGACGACGGTCTGGCGCAGGTAGGCCAGTGCCCGGTCGTGGTCGTCGAGCCGGGCCCAGCGCCGGTGCAGCTCGACATAGGCGTCCTGGGTGATCTCCTCGGCCTGCCCGGTGTCGCGGACGAGCAGCACGGAGAGCCGGACCAGCTGGTCCCAGTGGTCCAGGTAGAGGCGCTCGATCGCCGCGTCGGCGTCGTACTCGTGACTCACCAGGGCTCGCTCCAGGGGTCGCTCCAGGGGTCGCTCCAGGGGTCGCTCCGCCTCGGGGAGGAGGGGAGGAGCGCCGAGCACCGCATGGATCGTCACGGTAGTTCCACGCACGAAGGACCACGCCGGTTGACACGCGCTCATCTCCTAGGGTGTGACCCGTGACTCCCGATCCCGACTGCCTGTTCTGCAAGATCGTCGCGGGCGACATCCCCGCCGAGGTCGTCCACCAGAGTGAGCGCACGGTGGCGTTCCGCGACATCAACCCACAGGCGCCGCTGCACGTCCTCGTCGTCCCGCGGGCCCACGAGCCCAATGCCGCCGCCTCCGCGCAGGCCGACGCGGCGATGTTCGCCGAGATCGCGACGACGGCGCGCAGCGTCGCCACCGCCGAGGGCTACAACGACTACCGGCTCGTGTTCAACACCGGAGCGGGCGTCGGCCAGACCGTCTTCCACACCCACTGCCACCTGCTCGCCGGCCGGCCGATGACCTGGCCGCCGGGCTGAGTCGCAAACCATTGGGCGTGATGAGGCCCTGCCAACTACCATGGAGGGGCCTCATCGTCGTCCCGGAAAGGCCGCCCGTCCTCGGGCATCCATGACCGACTCCACCTCACCCGTCACCGCCGCATCGGCCGCCCCGGCCCGCCACATCGTCGTCGTGCCCAACAGCATCGACATGGTCACCCTGTTCGGCCCCGGGGACGAGCATCTCGGCATCATCGAGCGGCAGTTCGGCGTCCAGGTCCACGTCCGGGGCAACCGCGTGACGCTGACCGGCGACGTCCACGAGATCGAGCTCGCCGAGCGGCTCATCAACGAGCTCGTCGCCATCTTGCGCACCGGCCAGGGGATCACCCCCGAGGTCGTCGAGCGCGTCGAGGCGATGCTGCGCGCCGAGACGGCGACGTCCGAGCGCCCGGCCGACATCCTCTCGCTCAACATCCTGAGCAACCGGGGCCGCTCGATCCGCCCCAAGACGCTCAACCAGAAGCGCTACGTCGAGACCATCGACAAGCACACGATCACCTTCGGCATCGGCCCGGCCGGCACCGGCAAGACCTACCTGGCGATGGCCAAGGCGGTCCAGGCGCTGCAGGCCAAGCAGGTCAACCGGATCATCCTGACCCGCCCGGCGGTCGAGGCCGGCGAGCGGCTGGGCTATCTGCCCGGCACGCTCAGCGAGAAGATCGACCCCTACCTGCGCCCGCTCTACGACGCGCTGCACGACATGCTCGACCCCGAGTCGATCCCCAAGCTGCTCGCGGCCGGCACGATCGAGGTCGCGCCGCTGGCCTACATGCGCGGGCGCTCGCTCAACGACTCCTTCATCATCCTCGACGAGGCGCAGAACACCACGCCCGAGCAGATGAAGATGTTCCTCACCCGGCTCGGGTTCGGCTCCAAGATCGTCGTCACCGGCGACGTCACCCAGGTCGACCTGCCCTCCGGCACCACCTCGGGCCTGCGGATCGTCGAGAAGATCCTCGACGGCGTCGAGGACCTCGCCTTCGTCAAGCTGACCAGCCACGACGTCGTCCGCCACAAGCTGGTCGCGCGCATCGTCGCGGCCTACGACGACTTCGACGCCCAGAAGCAGGTCCGCCACGACCTGCGCCAGGACCGCCGGCTCGACTCCAAGAAGGGTGACTCCGAGTGAGCATCGAGATCCTCGACGAGTCCGACAGCGGCCTCGACGTCAAGCACTTCGCGCGGCTGGCCCGCTTCGTGATGGACCAGATGCGCGTCCACCCCCTCGCCGAGCTGTGCATCCGCTCGGTCGACGAGGCCACCATGGCCGAGCTCAACGAGAAGTGGATGGAGAAGGAGGGGCCGACCGACGTCCTCGCCTTCCCGATGGACGAGCTGCGCCCCGGCCTGGTCAACGAGGAGCCCGAGGAGGGCGTCCTCGGCGACCTCGTCCTGTGCGTCGCCGTCGCCGAGCGGCAGGGCGCCGCGGCCGGGCACGGCACGACCGCCGAGCTCGAGCTGCTCACCACCCACGGCATCCTCCACCTGCTCGGCTACGACCACGCCGAGCCCGAGGAGCACAAGGTGATGTTCGGCCTCCAGGACCAGCTCCTCGCCCAGTGGCGGGCGCAGCCGCCCGCATGATCGCCGACAGTCTGTGGCCGCTGGGAGCGGCTGCAGTCCTCGTCGTCCTCGCGGGCCTCTTCGCCGCGGCCGACTCCGCCCTCGCCGGCTTCTCTCGCGCCCGCGCGCAGGAGATGCTCGCCGAGGGGCGGGCCGGCGCGCGCCGGCTGGTCGCCGTCCTCGAGGACGCGCCGCGCCACCTCAACACCGCGCTGCTCCTGCAGCTGCTGTGTGAGATCGCGGCCATCGTCGTCGTCACCCTGTACGTCGACGAGCACGTCGACTCGTCCTGGTGGGCGCGCGCCGGCCTGGCGCTCGCGGTGATGCTCGTCGTCTCCTTCGTCGTGATCGGCGTCGCCCCGCGCACCGTCGGCAAGCAGCACGCCGAGACCGTCGCGGTGTGGAGCGCCTGGCCGCTGGCCGCGCTCACGACCGTGCTCGGGCCGATCCCGCGGCTGCTGATCCTGGTCGGCAACGCGATCACGCCGGGCCGCGGCTTCAGCGAGGGCCCGTTCCAGACCGAGACCGAGCTGCGCGAGCTGGTCGACATCGCCGAGGCCACCGAGCTGATCGAGGCCGACGAGCGGAAGATGATCCACTCCGTCTTCGAGCTCGGCGACACCACCGTGCGCGAGGTGATGGTCCCGCGCGGCGACGTGGTCTACATCGAGGCCCACAAGAACCTGCGCCAGACCATGTCGCTCTTCCTGCGCTCCGGCTTCTCGCGCCTGCCGGTGATCGGTGAGAACCTCGACGACGTCCTCGGCATCGCCTACCTCAAGGACGTGGCGCGCCGCGACTTCGAGGACCCCGACGTCGAGCTCACCCAGCGCGTCGAGGAGGTGATGCGCGCGGTGTCCTACGTGCCCGAGTCGAAGCCGGTCGACGACCTGCTCCGCGAGATGCAGGCGCGCCGCCACCACGTCTCCGTGGTCGTCGACGAGTACGGCGGCACGGCCGGCCTGATCACCATCGAGGACCTGCTCGAGGAGATCGTCGGCGAGATCACCGACGAGCACGACGAGGCCGAGATCGAGGTCGAGCGGCTCGGCACGAGCGTCCGGGTGTCCTCGCGCTACCCGGTCGACGACCTCGACGAGCTGTTCGGCTTCCCGATCGAGGAGGAGGACGTCGACTCGGTCGGCGGCCTGCTCGCCAAGCACCTCGGCCGGGTGCCGATCCCGGGCTCGGTCGTCGAGGCCCACGGGCTGCGGTTCGAGGCCGAGCGCGCGGCCGGTCGCCGCAAGCGACTCGGCACGGTGCTCATCTCGCGCGTGGCCGGCGACGAGGTTGGAGCCGACTGAGACGCTGGATGCGTGCCCACGCTCCTGCGCCGCGCGGCCGTGCCGCTGGCTCTCGGAGTCCTCGCCGCGGCCTACGCCTGGTGGCGGGTGCCGGTCGCCGCGCGCGACCGGCTCTGGGCCGAGGACGGGCGCAACTTCCTCAGCGGCAGCATCGCCGGCGTCCCCGTCTGGAAGCCGTACGCCGGCTACCTGCACGTCCTGCCCCGGCTGCTGACCGACGCCATCACGACCCTGGTCCCCGTCGGCTCGTACGCCGTCGCCGTGACCGCCGCGTCGGTGGGCGTGCTCGGCCTGGTCTGCGCGCTGACCTACGTCCTCACCGCCGACCTGCTCGACCAGCGCTGGGTGCGGGTGCTGGTGTCCCTGGCGCCGGTGCTGCTGCCGTCGGGCGGCGTCGAGGTGATCGGCAACCTCGCCAACCTGCACGGCTACTGCCTGTGGCTGGCCTTCTGGATCGTGCTGCACCGGCCGACCACCCGTCGCGCCGCCGCGCTGTGGGCGGTGCTCGGGCTGCTGGCCGCGCTGACCGAGATCGTGGTGCTCGTGCTGGCGCCGCTGCTCGTCGTCGGCTGGCGCGACCGGCTGCGGTGGATCCCGCGGGCCGCGATCCTCGCCGGCGGGATCGCGCAGTTCGTGGTGTCGCGGCTCGACCCGCGGCGGGTCCACGACCCGCACTGGTCGCCGATCGACGTGGTGACCGGCTTCGTCGGGCAGGCCTGCTCGGCTGTGTGGACCGACACCGGTCAGCTCGCGTCGCGGCTTTACGAGACCGCCGGCCCGTTCGGGTTGATCCTGCTGCTGGTCCCGCCGCTGCTGGCGATCACGCTGCTGCTGTGGCGCGGCGACCGGCGGCACCGGACGCTGGCGGTCGCGCTGCCGGTGACCGCCGTCCTGGTCTGGTCGGTGAGCATCATCGTCAACCAGCACGCGTGGATGGACTTCGCGTCGTGGAACGGCGAGCTGTGGGAGCACAGCCTGGTCCGCTACGCGACGACCGGCGGGGTCTACCTGCTCGCGCTGCTGCTGTGCGCCCTCGACCTGGCCCGGGGCCGACTGCAGCAGGTGGTCGCCGGCGGGGTCGTGGTCGTCGTGCTGGGGACGGCGCTCGCGTCGGCGCACGCGGTGGTGCTCCCGCGCGAGCGGGGGCTGCCCTGGCCGTCGCAGCAGGGCTTGGTGGCACGCTGTGCGAAGGTGCCGGACGGCACGCTCCGGATCCCGATCGCGCCGCACGCGCCGCCGTGGTGGACGACGGTGCCGTGCTCGCTCGTGGGCTGACGCCCGGCGGTTCGCGGGTGCCTAGTGTGCCCAGGGATCCTCGCGCCGCCACAGCGAGGGGAACCGCAGCCGGACTCCCTGCCCGTCCGCCAGCTCGGTGAGCACACCCATGGTGATGTCGAGGTCGTCGCCGAGGTAGGGCACGCAGCGCAGCGGCCGGTCGAGCGGGCGGAAGAAGTCGTCCCAGTGGATGAGGACGACCTCGCGGGCGCCCACCGCCTCGACCGTCTCGGCCCAGTACTGCCGGATGTAGTCGGGGCTCTGCACGCCGAGCTGGCCCACTCCGAGATAGGCGACCTCGGCCCGCTGCCCCTCCAGGCCGCCGGGCCGGAAGCCGGCGCTGCCCTGGATCAGCGCGGTGTGGCCGCCGTCGTGCTCGACCAGGATCGACCAGGCCTCGCCGCACTTGTAGGCGGTGGTGCGGACCGGCGGGACGACGGGCGCCGTGATGGTGCCCGGGTAGCGGTCGGGCGGGCAGTGCTCGGACTCGAGCCAGGTCAGCGTGAACGACCCGATCCGCTCGGGGCGACCCGGCACCACCTGCCGCACGCGCTCGTCGGGGAGGCCGCCGCCGAGGCCGATGTGGGCGGCCGACGCGCCGCCGTACAAGGTGGCGTGGGTGCGCACCGCGACCGCGGCGGAGTCCATCGCGTGGTCGTAGTGGGTGTGCACCGGCGCGACGGCGTCGAGCCGGTCGATGCCGGCGCGGGTGAGCACCCGGTCGATGCGTCGTACGTCGGGGGAGAGGCGGCCGAGCAGGACGCGGGAGAGCGACGGGCGGGAGAAGAAGCCGTCGGTGAGGATCGCCGAGTCGCCGTCGTCGACGAGCAGGCTCGCGACGCCGAGGAAGGTGACGCCGAGATCGCTCGCGCTGCGCGGCGCGGGCAGGCCGAACCGGTCGGCGTACCTGCCGATGTCGGGACGGCCCAGCCGCGCGCGCATCGTCGCTCAGGCGCCGGGAACGATCCGGATGTCGCGGTCGGCGCCGTCGCCCAGGGCGGCCAGCGCCTCCTGGTAGGCCGGGGTGTCGTGCGCCGCGATCGCCGCCTCGACGCTGTCGAACTCGATGATCACCGCGCGCTGCTCGAGGCCGCTCTCGTAGACCTTCTCCGGGATCCCGCGCGCGAGGAAGCGCCCGCCCGCCGCGGTCAGGGCCGGGGCGGCGAGGGCGGCGTAGGCGGCCATCTTGTCGGGGTCGTTGACCGCGCGGTAGTTGCTGATCCAGTAGGCAGGCATGCGGGCCATTGTGCCGGGCGGCTGTGCCGGGCGGCGCCGGGGAGACGCGGGGTGGAACACCCCTTGACGCTGACTGACTGTTCAGTCACAGTGGTCCACGCCACATTTGTATGCCGTTCAAACGAGGTTGCCGATGACCAGCGTGTCCTCCGCGCAGACCGTCCCCTCCCTCCAGCCGGTGCTGGGGGTCAAGGCCGCGATCCTGCTGACCATCTCCTGCATCACCCCGGCGTCGAGCCTGTTCATCATCGTGCCGACGCTGCTCGCCGCGCAGGGGTCGGGCGTGGTGCTCACGATCCTCGCCGGCGTCGTCGTCTCCATCGGCGTGGGCGCCTGCTACGCCGAGCTCGGCACCCGGACGCCGAGCTCCGGCGGCGAGTACGCGATGGTGACCCACACGCTGGGCCGCCGCCTCGGCTGGCTCACCTTCGTGCTGACCGCCGCGACCCTCGTCGTCATCCCGCCGGTGATCGCGCTCGGCACCGCCGACTACCTCGCCCCGATCGTGCACCTCGACCGCGCCGCGACGGGGGCCGTCGTCATGCTCGTCGCGACCGGGACGGCGATCCTCGACATCAAGGCCAACGCGGTCGTCACCAGTGCCTTCCTCGCCGTCGAGACCGTCGCGGCCGCGATGGTCGCCTACCTCGGCTTCGCCCACGCCGAGCGCCCGGTGAGCACCCTGTGGCACCCACAGGCGCTCGACGGCAGCAGCCTGACGCCGTTCACGATGGGGATCCTGCTGTCCGGGCTCGGCGTCGCGATGTTCGTCGCCAACGGGTTCGGCACGGCGTCCTACCTGGCCGAGGAGATCATCGACCCGCGGCGCAATGTCGCGCGCGCGGTCTTCGGCTCGCTGTTCGTCGGCTCCGCGATCATCGCCGTCCCGACCGCCGCGACGGTCCTGGGCGTCGGCGACCTGCACGATCTCGCGACCGGCACCTTCCCGGACTTCGTCACCGCCTGGGCCGGCACCCGCGTGTCCGCCGCGATCAGCGTCGGCATCGCGGTCGCGATCCTCAACGCGGTCATCGTGATGGTGCTGCAGAACGGCCGCGTCATCTACGCCTCGGCGCGCGACCGGGCCTGGCCCGACCCGGTCAACCGGAGGCTCAGCACGCTGCACCCCCGGCTCAACTCGCCGGTCATGGCGACCCTCGTGATCAGCCTGCCCGGCGCGCTCCTGGCCTACCTGGTCGACATCGAGTCGCTGCTCGGCGTCACCTCGGTCACCGTCTCGGCGGTCTACCTGCTGCTGGCGTTCAGCGGCCTCGCGGTCCGCCGTACGCCCCACGCCGGCTGGCGGATGCCGCTGTGGCCCTTCCCGCCGGTGCTGGTGATCCTCGGCGTCGGCTACGCGCTGCTGGAGTCGGCGCGCACCGACCTGCTCATCGTCGGCGGGATCGTCCTCGCCGCGCTCGCCTACGACCAGCTCTACCTGCAACCCCGCAAGGCGACGCACTTCGTCGTCGACGCCAAGGAGGACCGATGATCGACATCCTGCTGACCGGGGGCGTCGTCCGCCCCCTCGCCGGCGACCGTGAGGTCGTCGACAGCATCGCCCTCGCGGGCGACCGGATCGCGTGGGTCGGCGACCTGGCCGACGCTCCCGACGACGTACGGCGGGCGCGCGAGGTGATCGCCCTCGACGGCCGCACCGTGCTGCCCGGCTTCGTCGACGCCCACAACCACGTGCGGCTCGGCTCGGACGCCGCGTGCGCGCAGCTGGCCGGCGCCGAGACGCTCGACGAGGTCGCGCGTCGGCTGCGCGCCTGGTGCGCCGAGAACCCCGGCGACGGCTGGGTCGAGGGCGAGGCCTACGGCTATGTCGGCCTCGAGGACGGCGCGCACCCGACCCGCGAGATGCTCGACGCGATCGTGCCCGACCGGCCGGCCGCCGTCTTCAGCTACGACGTGCACACGCTGTGGCTCAACACCGCCGGTCTCGCGGCGCTCGGCGTGACCGAGGCCGACCAGCCGTTCGGCACGGCCGAGCTCGACGCTTCCGGGTGCCCCACCGGCTTCGTCGCGGACTTCGCCGTCAAGGGCCTGTCGCGTGACGGCATGCGCGCCCTCAAGGAGCGCGGCCTGCCGTGGGCGAGCCCCGACCGGCAGTACGCGCGGCTGCTGTCGAGCCTCGACCTGGCCGTCTCGTGCGGGATCACCACCGTCGTCGAGCCGCAGAACTCGCCCGACGACCTGGCGCTCTTCGTCCGGGCGCGCGAGGAGGGGCGGCTCGGCCCGCGGCTCGTGCTCGCGATGTTCCACCCGGCGACGACGACGGACGACGACCGCGCCGAGTTCGCCCGCCTCGCGCAGGAGTACGCCGACGACCGGCTGCGCGTCGGCCCGCTCAAGCTCTACATCGACGACGTCGTCGAGCCGCACACCGCGGCCCTGCACGAGCCGTACGCCAACGAGCCGGGGACCCGCGGCCGCACCTACTACGACCCGGCTGCCTTCGCCGACCTCGTCACCCGGCTCGACGCCGACGGCTTCCAGCTCTTCGTGCACGCGACCGGCGACCGCGGCATCACCACGGTCCTCGACGCGGTCGAGGCGGCCCGGGCCGCCAACGGCCCCCGCGACGCCCGGCACCAGATCGTCCACGTCGAATGCCTGCGCCGCAGCGACCTGCCGCGGTTCGCCGAGCTCGGCGTCGTCGCCTGCATGCAGCCGCGCCACGCCAGCCCGGAGATCGCCGGACCCGGCCACGCCTGGGCCGAGGCGGTCGGCGAGGGCCGCTGGCACCAGGCCTGGCCGCTGCGCTCGCTGCAGGAGCACGGCGCCGTCCTGGCGTTCTCGAGCGACTGGAACGTCGCCGAGATGGAGCCGATGGTCGGCGTCCAGTGTGCGGTGACGCGGGCCCCGCTCGACGGCGGGACGCCGTGGCAGCCCGAGGAGGCGGTGTCGGTCGACGACGCGATCCGCGGCTACACGATCGGCAGCGCGGCCGCAGTCCACACCGAGCACGACCGGGGCACGCTCGAGCCGGGCAAGCTCGCCGACCTCGTCGTCCTCGACCAGGACCCGTACGGCGTCGCGCCGGCCAAGCTCGCGTCGGTCGCGGTCGGCGAGACCTGGGTCGCGGGGGAGCGGGTCTACCGGGCCTGAGACCCGGCGGCGCCGGTCCCGCCACGGACCCCGTCCGCGCCTCTGGGATGATCGGCCCATGCCCGACCTCTCCACCGAGGACCAGAAGCTCGTCACCCTCGCCCGCGCCACCCGCGCCCGGATCCAGGCCGCCGAGGGTGCCGCCGTCCGCGACACCGACGGCCGCACCTACGCCGCCGCGACCGTCGACCTGCCGTCGCTGCAGCTCACCGCGGTCCAGGCGGTGGTCGCGATGGCGGTCGCCTCGGGGTCGACCGGCGTCGACGCGTGCGTGGTGCTGGGCGAGGCGCACGACCTGACCGAGCCGGATGCCGCGGTGCTGAGCGACTTCGCGGGCGCGAACGGCGTCGTCGTCCACGTGGGCGACGCGCGCGGCACGATCGCCGCGACCCACCCCGCCTGAAACCACCTGACCCCGCCTGACCCGGCGCTCACGGTTCCCCGGTCTCACCCGGCATTCCTGCTGTCATCTCCCGCGAGATGCGACGGAAATGCCGGGTGAGACCGGGGGACCCCGTGACAGATGTCATGGCTGGGTCATGACGCCTGCCAGAGGAGCAGGCGTGTGGTGGCCGCCAGGCTGGGGGCATGACGACGAACACGACTCCGGCCGTCCGGCTGGCCGGGGTGACCAAGGACTTCGGCGCCGTCCGGGCGGTGCGGGGGATCGACCTCGACCTGCACCCGGGCGAGATCGTGGCCTTCCTCGGCCCCAACGGGGCGGGCAAGACCACGACCATCGACATGGTGCTGGGCCTGAGCCGGCCGACGTCCGGCTCGGTCGAGGTGCTCGGCATGGATCCCCGCAAGGCGATCGCGCGCGGCCTGGTCTCGGCGGTCATGCAGACCGGCGGGCTGCTCAAGGACCTCACCGTGCGCGAGACGGTCGCCTACACGGCGAGCCTGTTCGCCGACAGCCGTCCGGTCGACGAGGTGCTCGAGCGGGCCGGCATCGGGGAGCTGGCGGCCCGCAAGGTCGGCAAGTGCTCGGGCGGTGAGCAGCAGCGGCTGCGGTTCGCGATGGCGCTGCTGTCCGACCCGGCCCTGCTCCTGCTCGACGAGCCGACGACGGGCATGGACGTCGAGGGCCGGCGCGCCTTCTGGAGCGCCATCCGGGACGACGCGCAGAGCGGCCGCACGGTCATGTTCGCGACGCACTATCTCGAAGAGGCCGACCAGTACGCCGACCGGATCGTGCTGATCAGCAAGGGCCAGGTCGTCGCCGACGGCACCGGCCCGCAGATCCGCGCGCTCGCGTCCGGTCGCACCATCCGGGCCTGGCTGCCCAGCCCGACCCAGGAGACGGTCGACGCGATCACCGCCGTCGGCGGCGTCGACCACGTGGAGGTCCGCGGCGAGTCCGTGACCATCCACGCCAAGGACAGCGACGCGGTCGCCCGCTACCTCCTCACCGAGACCCCCGCCCGCGACGTGGAGATCACCGCCAAGGGCATCGAAGAGGCGTTCCTCAGCCTGACAGGAGAACCCGCATGAGCACCGTCCAGACCATCGACCCCACCCGGCGCCGTGTCCCGCGGCTGGGCGGGCTCAACGCGACGGTCCTCGGCATCGAGCTGCGCCGGATGCTGCGCAACCGCCGTACCGTCATCTTCACGCTGTTCCTGCCGGCCGCGCTGACCCTGAGCTTCGGCGCCCAGTCCGGGTGGAACGACCGCGCGGGCGTCGGCAACGTCGCCGCCTACATCCTCGCCTCGATGGCCATGTACGGCGCCGCGCTCACCGCGGCCGCCGGCGGCTCGATGGTCGCCATGGAGCGGGCCCTCGGCTGGTCGCGCCAGCTCCGGCTGACGCCCCTGCACCCGGTCGCCTACATCCTGATGAAGGCGTTCGTCGCCCTGGTCATGGGCGCGCTGGCGATCTTCATGGTCAACCTCATCGGCGTGCTGCAGGGCAAGGCCGACATGCCCGTCAGCACCTGGTTGCAGTGCGCGGCGCTCGCGCTCATCTGCACGATGACCTTCGCCGCGCTCGGCGTCTTCGTCGGCTACGTCGTGCCCGGTGAGAACGCCATGCAGATCCTCGGCCCCGGCCTGGCCCTGCTGTCCTTCCTCGGCGGCCTGTTCATCCCGCTGAGCCAGTACGCGCACACCGTCCAGCTGATCGCCTACTGGACGCCGATGTACGGCGTCGCCGAGGTGGTGCGCGCCCCGCTCACCCACGAGCTGCCGTGGTACGCGATCGTCAACGCGATCGGCTGGTGCGCGCTCTTCGTCGCCGGCGCGGCCTGGCGGATGAGCAAGGACACCGCCCGGGTGTGACCCCGGAGGTGGCTAACGTGAGCACCATGAGCAGCGACCCGACCGTGCCGTCCTCGGTGGGACGGCGCGGTCCGTGGTTCGCCGCGATCTGGCTCTTCTTCCTGATCGACCCGATCCGCGCCGGGCTCCAGGACCACGACCACGTCCGCAGTCTCGCGGGCGTGGCCGCGACGGTCGCCTTCGCCGTGGTCTACATGGCCCTGTGGTGGCGGATGCGCGCCGAGCCGCAGGGCCGCGGGACGCCGCTCCTGCTGGTCCTCTCGGCGCTCGGCGTGCTGATGACCGTGCTGCTGGGGGAGCCCGGCATCGCCTGCGCGGTCTACATCGCGGTCGCCGTGGTGATGGTGATGTCCTTCCGGTGGGCGGCGCCGACCGTCGTCGCGATCGCCGTCGGGTCGGTGCTGCTGGGCCTGCTGCCCGGCTGGCAGGTCGAGTTCGGCGTCGCGTTCGGCGTCATCGCCGCGTCGCTCGCGGTGTTCGGGATGCGCACCATCATCGGCCGCAACGCCGAGCTGATCGCCGCCCACCAGCGCAACGCCGAGCTCGCGGTCGAGAACGAGCGCACCCGGTTCGCCCGCGACCTGCACGACATCCTCGGCCACTCGCTGACCGTGATCACGATCAAGGCCGAGCTGGCCGGCCGGCTGATCGACGTCGACCCGGTGCGCACCCGCGCCGAGCTGGCCGACCTGGAGCGGCTGAGCCGCGACGCGCTGGCCGACGTACGGCGTGCGGTGGAGGGCTATCGCGACCTCACCCTGCCCGGCGAGCTGGCCCGCGCACGCACCGCGCTCGGCGCCGCGGAGATCGAGGCGACGCTGCCCAACAGCACCGACGACGTCCCGACCGAGCTGCGCGAGCTGTTCGCCTGGACCGTCCGCGAGGGGGTCACCAACGTGATCCGCCACTCCGGCGCGCGCCACTGCGAGGTCGTCCTCGGCCCGGCCCGGGCCGAGGTCCGCGACGACGGCCCCGGCCCGACGACCGCGGCGCCGCGCGGCTCCGGCCTGACCGGCCTGCAGGAGCGCGCGACGGCCGTGGGTGCGCGGCTGGTGACCACGAAGCTCGATCCCGGCTGGTCGCTGGCGGTGGTCGTCGAATGACGACGACGATCCGCCTGCTGCTCGCCGACGACCAGGCGCTGGTGCGGGGTGCGCTGTCGGCGCTGCTCAGCCTCGAGCCCGATCTCGAGGTGGTCGCCGAGGTCGGCACGGGGGAGGAGGCGATCGAGGTGGCCCGCGAGCTGCGCCCCGACGTCGCGCTCCTCGACGTCGAGATGCCCGGCATGGACGGCATCGCCGCGTGTGCCGAGGTCCGCGCCGCCTCACCCGGCACCCGCGTGCTGATCGTGACCACCTTCGGCCGGCCCGGCTACCTGCGGCGGGCGCTGCAGGCCGGCGCCTCGGGCTTCGTCGTGAAGGACACGCCCGCGTCGCAGCTCGCCGACGCCGTGCGGCGCGTGCAGCAGGGGCTGCGCGTCGTCGACCCGGCGCTCGCCACCGACTCCCTGGTCAGCGGCGAGTCGCCGCTGACCGCGCGGGAGACCGACGTCCTGCGGGCCGCGCGCGACGGCGGCTCGGTCGCGGCCATCGCTGCCGCGCTGTTCCTGTCGGAGGGGACGGTCCGCAACCACCTGTCGTCGGCGATCGGCAAGACCGGGGCGAGCAACCGCACCGAGGCGGTGATCTTGGCCGACGGGAATGGTTGGCTCTAGGCGGTGGTTGAGGCACGTCAACCATCCCCTCGCCACGTTGTCCCCGGACAGGAGTAGGTTGATCGACATGGCAAACCGTGCGGCCTGGTCGGAGCACGAGCGGGCCGTTCAGCGGCTCGCCAGCTCCTTCTCGGCGATCCCCCCAGGACAGCCCGTGCGTCTCGCGAAGCGCACGACCAACCTCTTCCGCGCCCGCGCCGCGAGCGACACCCCCGGCCTCGACGTCAGCGGCCTCGACGGCGTCATCGAGGTCGTGCCCGACAGCCCCGACGGGCCGATCGCCGAGGTGCAGGGCATGTGCACCTACGAGGACCTCGTCGACGCGACCCTTCCCCACGGCCTGGTGCCCTATGTCGTGCCGCAGCTGCGCACGATCACCCTCGGCGGCGCGGTCACCGGTCTCGGCATCGAGTCGACCAGCTTCCGGCTCGGGCTGCCCCACGAGTCCGTGCTCGAGATGGACGTCTTCACCGGCGCCGGCGAGCTGGTCACCACCCGCCCGGGCGACGAGCTCTTCGACGCCTTCCCCAACTCCTACGGCTCGCTCGGCTACGCCACCCGGCTGCGGATCCGCCTCGAGCCGGTGCCGCCCTACGTCGCGCTGCGGCACGTGCGCTTCGACGACGTCGAGCTGCTGAGCAAGACGATCGCCGAGATCGCCGCGACCCAGGAGTACGACGGCGAGCCGGTCCACGGCCTCGACGGCGTCTCCTTCGGCCCCGGTGAGCACGTCCTCACGCTCGCGCGCTGGACCCACGAGCCCGGTCCGACGTCCGACTACGCGGGCGAGAAGATCTACTACCGGTCGCTGCAGACGTGCGACCGTGACCGGCTCACGGCGTACGACTATCTGTGGCGCTGGGACACCGACTGGTTCTGGTGCTCGGGCGCCTTCGGCGCGCAGAACCCGCGGCTGCGCAAGGTCTGGCCGCGCTCGCTGCGGCGCTCCGACGTCTACATGAAGCTGCTCAAGCTCGATCGCCGCTTCGACATCGCCGACCGGCTCGACCGCCGTGCCGGCCGGCCGCTGCGCGAGCGCGTGGTGCAGGACGTCGAGGTCCCGGTCGAGCGGCTGGGCGAGTTCCTCACCTGGTTCGACGACGAGATCGGCATGCGGCCGGTCTGGCTGTGCCCGCTCGTCGCCCAGCGCTCGTGGCCGGTCTACCCGCTCGAGCCCGGCAAGCTCTACGTCAACATCGGCTTCTGGGGCACGGTCCACGTCGGCCCCGACCGCGTCGACGCCCCGCGCAACCGTGCGATCGAGGCCAAGGTCCACGAGCTCGGGGGCCACAAGTCGCTCTACTCCGAGGCGTTCTACGACCGGCCGACCTTCGACGCGCTCTACAACACGGCCCACCTCGACGAGGTGAAGCGCCACTTCGATCCTGATGACCGACTGACGAATCTCTATGACAAGGCGGTGAAGAGCAGATGAGCAAGGGGATCGCACCCACGATCGCGTCCCTGTTCCCAGGCGGGCTTCCGATCTGGTTGAAGGCCTACGACGGCAGTGAGGCCGGGGCTCTCGACCAGCCCTACGGGCTCGAGCTCGTCAACGAGCGCGGGCTCTCCTACATCATGACGGCGCCGGGCGACCTGGGCCTGGCCCGCGCCTACGTGGCCGGCGACCTGCTGCTCCACGGCGTCCACCCGGGCGACCCCTACGCGGCGTTCTCGCTGCTCAAGGACAGCACCGACTTCGGCATCCCGAAGCCCACCGAGCTGGTCGGCATCATCCGCGAGCTCGGCATCAGCCACCTGATCCCGCCGCCCCCGCCGCCGCAGGAGCATCTGCCCGGCTGGCGGCACCGGCTCGAGGGCCTGCGCTCGCTCAACAAGTGGGGCCGCCACTCGCAGGAGCGCGACGCCGACGCGATCCACCACCACTACGACGTCTCCAACATCTTCTACGAGCACGTGCTCGGGCCGTCGATGACCTACACCTGCGCGGTCTTCCCGACCGAGGACGCCACGCTCGAGGAGGCGCAGGACTACAAGTACGACCTGATCTGCCGCAAGCTCGACCTCAAGGCCGGCGACCGGCTGCTCGACCTCGGCTGCGGCTGGGGCGGCATGGTGCGCCACGCGGCGAAGCACTACGGCGTCCGCGCGCTCGGCGTGACGCTGTCGCGTGAGCAGGCGACCTGGGCGCAGGAGGAGATCAAGCGGCAGGGCCTCGACGACCTCGCCGAGGTGCGCCACTCCGACTACCGCGACGTCACCGAGGGCGACTTCGACGCGGTCAGCTCGATCGGCCTCACCGAGCACATCGGCGTCGACAACTACCCGGCGTACTTCGGGTTCATCCACGACAAGCTCAAGCCGCAGGGCCGGATGCTCAACCACTGCATCACCCGGCACGACAACCAGGGCAGGCCGTCGGCGGGCGCCTTCATCGACCGCTACGTCTTCCCCGACGGAGAGCTCGCCGGATCGGGCACGATCGTGCGCGCGGTCGAGGACGCCGGTCTCGAGGTGCACCACCACGAGAACTTCCGGGTCCACTACGCCAAGACCCTCGCCGGCTGGTCGAAGAACCTCGCCGACAACTGGGACGCCTGCGTCGCCGAGACCGACGAGGGCACCGCCCGCGTGTGGGGCCTCTACATGGTGGGCTCGCGGATCGCGTTCGAGCGCAACGAGATCCAGCTCCACCACGTGCTCGCCACCAAGACCGTCGACGGCGCGTCGGGATACCCGCTGCGCCACGAGTTCTGACCGCCACCTGGCGACATCGAGACGGGACGACCCGGGACTAAGTCCCGGGTCGTCCCGTTCTGCCACGCCGCACCCGGGCTTCCTGCCACCATGCCCGCTGGGGAAGAGGGTGCTTCCGAGGATGGACGGGGTGGCATGACGCTCAGGCGTGCGATGAAGACGGCGGTCTGGACGGGGGTCGCCGTTCTCGGCGTCACCTGGATCCCGGCCCAGGCGCAGGCCGCGGCGCCGGCCGAGCGACGGAGCACCTGCACCATCGTCGGCACCCCCGGCGCCGACGTCCTGGTCGGCACACCGGGCCGCGACGTCCTCTGCGGCATGGGCGGCAACGACATCCTGCGCGGCCGCGGCGGCGACGACATCCTGCGCGGCGGCGACGGCGACGACGTCCTGTACGGCGGCCCGGGCGACGACGTCCTCTGGGGCGGCGCGGGCAACGACCGGCTGTACGGCGGCGCCGGCGGCGACCGGCTGCGCGGCGGTGGCGGCGACGACGCCCTCTACGGCGGATCGGGCGACGACGGCCTGCGCGGCGGCGCGGGCAACGACCGGCTGTACGGCGGACCCGGCCGCGACCAGCTCTGGGGCAAGTCCGGCGACGACGTCCTCGACGGCGGCCCCGGGCGCGACGGACTCGCGTGCGGCGACGGCTCCGACAAGGCGGTGGGAGCGGGCAGCGACCAGGTCGGCAAGGACTGCGCGCCGACCAAGCCGGTCCCGCCGAAGCCCGGCAACCAGGCTCCGACGGCGGTCGACGACCTTCAGACGACGACCGAGGACGCCGACCTGGTGCTGCCGCTCAGCGGCGCGGGCAGCCCGGCGGCCAACGACACCGACCCCGAGGGCGACGCCCTGACCGTGACCGCGGTCGGCAGCGCTGTCGGCGGCACCGTGGCGATCAGCGGCGGCAGCATCCGCTTCACGCCGACCCCCGACCTGTGCGGCCCGGCGGCCGGGCGCTTCGGCTACACCGTCTCCGACGGCGGCCGCACCGCCACCGGCACGGTGACGGTCGACATCACCTGCGTCGACGACGACCCGGTCGCGGTCGACGACACCGCGAGCCTGGCCGAGGACGCCGGCGCGACCGCGGTCGACGTCCTCGCCGACGACAGCGACGCCGACGGCGACACCTTCACCATCGACTCCGTCACCCAGCCGGACCACGGCACGGTCGTCGTCACCGGCGGCGGCACGGGCCTCACCTACGAGCCCGACGCGAACTACTGCAACAGCCAGCCGAGCGGCACGCGCGACAGCTTCACCTACACGCTCACGCCCGGCGGCGCGACCGCCACCGTGCGGGTCGCGGTCACCTGCGTCGACGACGCTGCCGACGCCGTCGACGACGGCTATGTCCTCGACGAGAGCGACGGCGCGACCGTGCTCGACGTCCTGGCCAACGACAGCGACGTCGACAGCCCGCTGCTCATCACCTCCGTCTCCGGCCCGGTCGCCTTCGGCACGCTCGTGATCGCGCCGGGTGGCGGCAGCCTGATCTACACGCCGGGCAGCTGCGCGCCGCCGGACATCCGCGCGGTCGACTTCGGCTACGAGGTCAACGGCGTCGCCGCGCACGTGACGATCTCGGTCGTCTGCACGCTCGACCCCTCCGTCGCGAAGGCCGACAGCGCCACGGTCGCCGAGGACTCGGGCGCGACGGCGATCGACGTCCTCGCCAACGACACCGTCGGTGACGCCGGGCTGTCGATCGCGAGCGTCACCCAGCCGGACCACGGCACGGTGGTCATCACCGGCGGCGGCACCGGGCTGACCTACGCCCCCGACGCGAACTACTGCAACACCGGGTCGGGCGGCACGCCCGACACCTTCGACTACACCGTCGCCGGCGGCAACACGGTGCCGGTCTCGGTCGACGTCACGTGCGTGGACGACGAGCCCGTCCTCCAGGACGACGCCGCGACGGTCACCGAGGACGACGGCCCGACCGCGGTCGACGTCCTCGCCAACGACAGCGACGCCGACGGCGACCCGATCACCATCGTGGCGGTCACCCAGCCGGCCAACGGCACCGTCGTCATCACCGGCGGCGGCACCGGCCTGACCTACGAGCCCGACGCCGACTTCTGCACGAGTGGCAGCACCGACGACTTCACCTACACCGTCGACGGTGGCCCCTCCGCCACGGTGAGCATGACGGTCACCTGCGTCACCGACCAGGGCGTCGCGGTGGCTGACAGCAAGACGACCACCGAGGACACCCCGGTCGACATCGACGTCATGGCCAACGACCTGGTCGGCGAGTCGCCGCTCGTCATCGCCGGCGTGGCCGACCCGGCGCACGGCACCGCGACCACCGATGGCACGTCCGTCCACTACGTCCCGGACGCGAACTACTGCAACAACCCGCCCGGCACCACGCTCGAGACGTTCGACTACACCCTCGTCGGCGGCTCGTCGGCGACGATCACGGTCACCGTCACCTGCGTCGACGACGCGCCGGTCGCGCACGACGACACGATGACGGTGCTCGAGGACGCCGCGGCGACGCCGGTCGACGTGCTGGCCAATGACGTCGACGTCGACGGCCCGGCCCCGCACGTCACGGACGTCGGCACGGCCCAGCACGGCACGGTTCACCTCGCCGGCGACACGGTGACCTACACGCCGGACGCGAACTACTGCACCACTCCGCCGGGCACGGCGCTCGACTCGTTCAGCTACGAGATCAACGGCACGGCGACGGCGACGGTGTCCGTCACGGTCACCTGCGTCGACGACCCGGCGGTGCTCGTCGACGACAGCGCGACGGTCGTCGAGGACGCCGTCGCGACGCCGATCGACGTCCTCGCCAACGACACCGACGTCGACGACCCGCTGGTCGTCACGAGCGTCGTCCAGCCCGCCCACGGCAGCGTCGTCGTCACCGGCTCGGGCCTGACCTATGCGCCCGCGCCCGACTACTGCAACGACCCGCCGGGCACCGACCGCGACAGCTTCGACTACCGGGTCAACGGCGGCCCGACGGCGACCGTCCGGGTCACGGTCACCTGCGTCAACGACGCGCCCGTGGTCACCGGCAAGACGTTCGACGCGGCGAAGTCGGCCGTCGGCAACACCCCGCTCGTCGTCGACGACGCGAGCGACCCGGCGCCGAGCGTGAGCAGCGCCCACAAGACGGTCACCGGCAACCTGCTCGCCGGCACCACGGACGTCGACTCCGCCGGCCCGTTCGCGGTCGTGCCCGGTACGACGGCCACCGCGCAGGGCGGCACGGTCACGGTCCAGGCCGACGGCGACTTCGTCTACCAGCCGCCGGTCGGCTGCACGACCGCCAGCGACAGCTTCCCGTTCGCGGTGACCGACCAGGACGCCACCGACCCGAAGAGCAGCCAGGGCACCGTCCAGATCGCCGTCTCCGGCTGCGTCTGGTACGTCGACAACAGCGGAGCGTCCGGCTCCGGCTCGGCGACCTCGCCGTTCACGGCCCTCGTCCAGGCGCAGACCTTCTCCAAGCCGGGCGACACCCTCTACGTGACCGGCGCGACCGGCACCACCACCTACGCCGGCGGCATCACGCTGCAGTCCGGCCAGCGGCTGGTCGGCTCCGCGGTCGCGCTCCAGGTCGGCAGCGACGTGCTCGCCCCGGCCGACGCGACCGCCCGCCCGACCCTGACGTCGAGCACGGGCGACGTGGTCCGGCTGGGTACGGGCAACACCGTCACCGGTCTGCGGGTCAACCCGCTCGGCGGCGGCGGAATCTCCGGCAACGCCGTCTCCGGCGGCACTCTGCTCGACGTCCAGGTGACCGACACCGGCACTCCCGGTGTCGCCCCCGGCATCGGGCTGACCAGCACGACCGGCACCTTCACGCTCACCGACGTCGCGGTCGACAGCTCGGCCGCCACCTCCCCGGGCGCGGCCGCGGTCGGCATCCAGCTGACGTCGGCCGGCACGGTCCGCTTCGTGTCGGGCGTCACGATCAACACCGTCGGCGCCAAGGCGCTCGCGGCGAGCGGCACCACGACGTTCAACGCGAGCGTGCTCGACCAGGTCCGGGCCACCGGCTCCACCACGGGCGGCATCAGCCTGGTCAACACCACCGGCTCCCTCGAGCTCGACAAGGTCCACCTGCAGACGACCGGCGGCCCGACGGCCGCGCTGTCCCTGCAGAGCGTCTCGGGCGTCTCCGTCCCCGGCGCGCTCGACGGCGTCGTCGACGCCTCCGGCGGGCCGGCGATCGACGTCAACGGCGCCAGCGCCACCAGCCTGTCCCTCAACACGGTCCAGTCGTCCGCCAGCGCCTCCCGCGGCATCACCCTCACCGGGATGGGCACCGGCAGCGTCTCCGTCGCGAGCGGCACGATCGGCGGCGCCACGGGCACCGCGTTCTACGTCAGCGGCGGCACCGGCGCCATCAGCTACCCCGGTGCGATCACCGACGGCGCGGGCGCCTACTCGGTGGAGGTGCACGGCCGGACCAGTGGCGCGTCCGCGGTCACCGTCAACGGCCGGATCACCGACGGCGCCGACGCCGGGGGCGGCATCCTCGTCTCCGGCAACACCGGCGGCAGCACCGTCCTCGGCGGCGCCAACAGCAGCCTCAGCACGGGCGCGGCGACCGGCGTCGAGATGACGACCAGCCCCGGGCACACCCTGCGCCTCGACGGCGGCGGGCTGGCCGTCGCCACGACCACCGGCAAGGGCATCGACGTCGGCGACAGCGGGACCGTCGCGGTCACCGGCGCCGGCAACACGATCACCACCGGCACCGGTCGCGCGCTGCGCATCCAGAACACCGGCATCCACAGTGACGGCGCGACCTTCCAGCGGATCAGCTCCAACGGCGCACCCAACGGCATCCTGCTCGCCAGCACCGGCAACAACGGGTCTCTCGCCGTCACCGGCACCGGCTCGGCCGCCTGCACCCAGGGCAGCACGGCCGGCTGCACCGGCGGTGAGATCGCGAGCTCGACCGGCGGCGACGACGCCGGTACGACGCCCGCCGGCACCGGCGTGGTCCTGACCGACACCAAGGCGCCCTCGCTGACCCGGATGTGGATCCACGACGCGACCAACTACGCGATCCGCGGCGACGCGACGCGTGGCCTGGTGCTCGACCACGTGCTGGTCAACGGGACCAACGGCGACAACGCGGTCGCGCCGTACGACGAGGCGGCGGTCGTGCTGACCAACCTCACCGGCAGCCCGACGGTCACGGACACCTACCTGGCCGGCGGCCTCGAGGACACGCTCCGCGTGCTCAACGGCACGTCGGGCGACCTCGACCGGCTGACCCTGACCCGGGCGACCTTCGCGGTCTCCGGCGCCCGGCCCCAGAACGACGCCCTGTCGCTGGAGTCCGGCGGCAGCGGGACGTTCAAGGTCACCGTCGACCAGGGTGACTTCCGCGGGGCGCAGGGCGACCAGCTGCAACTCACCCACTCCTCGAGCGGTGCGGGCGACCTGACCGTCACCAACACGATGTTCGACGACCAGTACTCCGGCACCGCGTCCGGTGGCGGCGGGGTCTTCGTCTTCCAGGGCGGCGCCGCGGGTCCGCTGGACCACACGTTCACCAATGACGACTTCCGTCGCGCGGTGGGCAACGCCGTCCTGATCTCGAAGGGGGCGGGCAGCTCGAAGCAGCGCGGCTCGTTCACCAACAACCGGATCGGTCAGTCGGGCTCCGCCAACTCGGGCTCGCTGGCCGGCGACGGCCTCAAGCTGTGGCAGCTCGGCGGCGGCAGCATGGACTGGACGGTCACCGGCAACACGATCCGCCAGTACAACCTGCGCGGCATCGAGGTCGCGGCCGGCGACGGCCCCGACCCGCACTCCGGCACGCTGCGGACGATCATCACCGGCAACACCATCCTGGAGCCCGGCAACGACGCCGGCTCGCTGCCGGCGCCGAAGCAGGGCGTCCACTTCAACCTGGGCATCACGACGGGCGACACCTTCCAGGCGTGCGCCGACATCTCCGGCAACACGCTCGGCGCCAGCGGCGCGGACGGCAACCCGGCGCTGTCGGTCAACTACGACATCTGGCTGCGTCAGCGGATGGCGACCACGCTGCGGCTCGCGGGCTACGGCGGGGCGAACAACGACAACACCGCGGTCGCGGCCTACCTGGTGGCGCAGAACAGCGGCGCCGACGTCCTCGCGTCCAACTCCGTGGCGACGGGTGGCGGCGGCTACCCGGGCGGCACCTGTCCCGCCCTGGCCTGGCCGTGACCGGCCGCGCCCCCGAACCCCCGACCGTACGACGGCGCGAGCGCGCCGGAGAGGAGCACCCGTGAGCGAGCCCTTCCTCTCGGAGATCCGGCTGATGTCCTTCAACTTCCCGCCGAAGGGGTGGGCGCTGTGCAACGGGCAGCTCCTGCCGATCAACCAGAACCAGGCGCTGTTCTCGCTGCTCGGCACGACGTACGGCGGCAACGGACAGACCAACTTCGCGCTGCCCGACCTGCGCGGCCGGGTGCCGATCCACTTCGGCAACGGCTACACCCTCGGCCAGACCGGGGGAGCGGAGTCGGTGACCATCAACGCGTCGACGATGCCGGCGCACACGCACCAGGTGAAGGTGTCGACGGCCGCCACCGGCGGCACCGTCGCCCCCGCGAACAACTACCTGGGCGGCGCCAACAACGCCTATCGCAGCAGTGGCGCGACCACGACCCTCCTCCCGGAGACCGTGGGCCCGGTCGGCGGCTCGCAGCCGCACGAGAACCGGCAGCCCTACCTGACCATCAGCTTCTGCATCGCGCTGCAGGGCATCTTCCCGAGCCAGACCTGAGGAGCGCTGTCATGGGACAACCCTTCGTCGGTGAGATCCGGCTGTTCGCCGGCAACTTCGCCCCGAACGGCTGGCTGTTCTGCCAGGGGCAGACGCTGCCGATCTCCGAGAACGAGGTCCTCTTCCAGCTCATCGGCACCACGTACGGCGGTGACGGCCAGGAGACCTTCCAGCTGCCGAACCTGGCCAGCCGGGTGCCGAACCACCAGGGCACGCTGAGCGGAACGGGCAGCACCTACCAGATCGGCGAGACCGGCGGTGTCGAGACGGTGACGCTGAGCACCAACCAGATCCCGCAGCACCGGCACGGCTTCACCGTGGTGCCGGGGATGCCGGGCAACCAGGTCAGCCCGTCGGGCAACCTGCCGGCGATGTCGCTCAACGTCGTGCCCTACGTCAACGAAGGGCCGGTCGGCGCCAACTTCAACGCCGCGGCGATCACCCCGACCGGGGGCAGCCAGCCGCACGAGAACCGGCAGCCCTACCTGGGCATGAACTTCATCATCTCCCTCTTCGGGATCTTCCCCTCGCAGACCTAGGACGACGACGTGAGCAGCCCCTTCGTTGCGGAGATCCGCATCTTCCCCTTCAACTTCGCCCCCAAGGGCTGGGCGTTCTGCCACGGCCAGCTGATGCCGATCTCGCAGAACACCGCGCTCTTCTCGCTGCTCGGCACGACCTACGGCGGCGACGGCAAGTCGACCTTCGCGCTGCCCGACCTGCAGGGCTCGGTGCCGCTGCAGCCCGGTCAGGGCCAGGGTCTGAGCTTCTACGACCTCGGCGAGATGGGCGGCTCGGAGTACGTCACCCTGCTGCAGTCGGAGATGCCGTCGCACGCGCACGCCTTCGCCGCGGACTCGCCGGTGAGCGCCGACACCGCGACGCCGAGCCAGTTCGCGAGCTTCGCCCAGTCGACCGGCGGGACGCTCTACCAGCAGAGCCCGACCAACGGCGAGTACCTCGCGCCCACCGCGCTCGGCATCAGTGGCGGCTCGCTGCCGCACAACAACATGCAGCCCTACCTGACCCTCAACTTCTGCATCGCGCTCCAGGGCGTCTTCCCGGCGCGACCGTGAGCCTCATGACCGCCGAGACCGCCGAGACCGCCGAGACCGCCGAGACCGCCACCGTGACGCTGCGCCCCGTCGGGCCGGAGGACGACGCCTTCCTCCTCGCCCTGTACGACGCCGCGCGCGCCGCCGAGCTCGACCAGGTGGCCTGGCCGCCGGGCCAGCGCGAGCTGTTCGTCCGGATGCAGCTCGACCTGCAGACGCGGCAGTACCGCGCGGCCCACCCGGACGGCGACTTCCTCGTCGTCGAGGTCGACGGCGCGCCCGCCGGCCGGCTGACGCTCGCCCGCGGCGACGCCGACGTACGCGTGGTCGACATCGCGCTGCTGCCCGCGCATCGCGGCGCCGGGCTCGGCCGGGCGCTGCTGACCGACGTCCTGGACGGCGCGGCCGCGAGCGGCCGGACGGTCAGCCTGCACGTCGAGGCGCACAACCCGGCGCGGCGGCTCTACGAGCGGCTCGGCTTCCGGCTGGTCGCCGACGAGGGCGTCTACCTGCTGCTCGAGTGGCGGGCGCCGTGAGCGCCCGCGGCTCAGGCGAAGGACGCCTCGTAGCGGCCCGCGCCGATCGGTACCAGGAAGAGCGCGATCGTGCCGAGGCCGTCGTGGACCAGGTCGTAGGTGGACTGGACGAGCGGCTGCTCCGCCGGCCCGCCGAACACCAGCGAGAACTGCCGGCGCTGGACGCCGTCCGGTCCCGGGCCGCCGAGCGCGTCGTGCTGCGTCGCGTCGACGAGCGTGAGCGCCACCGGCGCGGCCCCCTCGTCACCCAGGGGCGTCGCCACGAAGGTCTCGCCCACCCGCCCGGAGAAGTCGTCGTAGTCGAGCCACCCAGTCACACCCGAAGCCTAAGGCCCCGCCAGGAGATCCGATGACCGACCTGACCCGCCGTACCGTCCTCGCCACCGGTGCCACCGGCGCGGCCGTGGCCGTCGTCGGCCTGCCCGACCTGGCCGGCGCCGCGCCGGTCGCCCCGGCGGCCCGGCCGGCGGCGCCGCGCTACACCCGCGAGACCAAGCTCTACCGGCGCAAGCGGTTCGTGCAGCAGCGCAAGCAGCGCTTCCGCGTGACCGGGCCCGGGACGGCGATCAAGATGACGCTCGTCTCGGTGACGGACATCCCGCTCGTCACCCAGGGATCGAACCGCAGCTTCGAGCTGACCTTCAGCGCCCCGCGCCGCGGGCCGGAGCAGGGCACGTACACGTTCCAGCGGCGTCGGTTCAAGGCGACGTCCCTCTTCCTGGTGCCGACCGACGACACCCGGCGGCGCTACCGGGCGACGATCAACAACCGCTGACCGCCGTACCGGTGGATCCCGATAGCCTGGGAGCGTGAGCACCCGGGCCCAGCAGTACGACGCGACCGTGGCGGCGCGTGAGCAGATCACGCCCCACCTGGTGCGCCTGACCCTCGACGTCCCGGGCTTCGTCTCGACCGGCATCGCCGACGAGTGGATCGGGCTGGTCGTGCCCGGGCAGTTCCAGAGCCGCTACTACACGGTCCGCTCGATCGAGGGCAGCCTCCTCGTCCTCGACGTGGTGGTCCACGAGATCGGCCTGGTCACCGAGTGGGCGTCCGGCGACCCGGTCGGCCAGCAGGTCGTGCTCACCGAGGCCAAGGGCTCCTTCCTGCCGCCCGCCGACGCGGAGTGGCTGCTGCTCGTCGGCGACCTCACCGCGCTGCCGGCGATGACCCGGATCGCCGCCGAGAACGGCGCCACGCTCCCGACCCGGATCTACGCCGAGGTGCCCGGCGACTCCCGGATCCCCGACTACTTCCCGGCCGGCGTCGACGTCACCTGGCTGCCGCTGGGGGAGCGGAGCGCGCTTGCCGGGGTGGTCGAGGGGATCGACTGGCCCGAGGGGCCGGGCTACTTCTGGATGGCGGGCGAGTCCGCGCAGATGCGCGCGATCCGCAAGCACCTGATGCGGGAGCGGAGGCTCCCGAGCACCCACTACGACGTGATGGGCTATTGGCGCTCGGTCACCCAGCGACAGCCCCGCGCGGTCGACCCGGGCCCGATCTGGCGGGCCGGCAAGGCCGCCGGCAAGTCCGACGAGGAGATCTGGGCCGACTACGACGCAGCGCAAGGAGCCGAGCAGTGAACGACGAGAACGACTTCGAGGACGAGCTCGACGAGGAGTTCGACGACGACGACGACGAGTTCGACGAGGACTTCGGCGCGCTCCCGCCGCCGGCCGCGCCGGTCTTCGGCCTCGGCGACATCCCCGAGGGCTACCGCAGCGGCTTCGCCTGCTTCGTCGGGCGCCCCAACGTCGGCAAGTCGACGCTGACCAACGCCCTGGTCGGGCAGAAGATCGTCATCACCTCCGACAAGCCGCAGACCACGCGCACCGTCGTCCGGGGCATCGTCCACCGCGAGGACGGCCAGCTGGTCCTCGTCGACACCCCCGGGCTGCACCGCCCGCGCACCCTGCTCGGCGAGCGGCTCAACGACCTGGTGAAGACCACCTGGGCCGAGGTCGACGTGGTCGCCGTGTGCTTCCCGTCCGACGAGAAGATCGGCCCCGGCGACACCTTCCTGGTCAACGAGCTGGCCAAGGTCCGCCGGACGACGAAGATCGCGGTCGCCACCAAGACCGACCTCGCCACCCCCGAGCGGATCGCCGAGCACCTGCTCGACATCGCCGAGCTGGGCCGCGAGACCGGCACCGAGTGGGCCGAGATCGTGCCCGTGTCGTCGGTCGGCGGCGACCAGATCGCGCTGCTCGGCGACCTCCTCGTCGGGCTGATGCCCGAGGGCCCGCCGCTCTACCCCGACGGCGACCTGACCGACGCGCCCGAGGAGATCCTCGCGGCCGAGCTGATCCGCGAGGCCGCGCTCGACGGCGTACGCGACGAGCTGCCGCACTCGATCGCCGTCGTGGTCGAGGAGATGGGTCTGCGCGAGGGTCGTCCCGACGACAAGCCGCTGCTCGACATCCACGCCAACCTCTACGTCGAGCGCGACTCCCAGAAGGGCATCGTGATCGGCAAGAAGGGCGCCCGGCTGCGGCAGGTCGGCACCGCCGCCCGCCAGCAGATCGAGGCGCTGCTCGGCACGCCGGTCTACCTCGACCTGCACGTCAAGATCGCCAAGGACTGGCAGCGCGACCCCCGGCAGCTGCGCAAGCTCGGCTTCTGAGGCCGGTCTTCCGTCGTACCGGACGTTTGGGTCGCTGAACCGCCGGTTTCGCGACCGAAACGTCCGGTACGACGGTCCAGCAGGTCAGTCGGTGGTCCAGCAGCGGCCGAACTTCTGCCCCATGCCCCACTGCTCGGCGGTCGGCCACTCATAGCCCCACTTGAACGACAGCGGGTCCGTGGCGACCTTCGCCGCCTCGTCCTCGCAGCGGGTGCGGCCGGCGGCGCGGACCTTGTTCTCGCCGGGGTAGCGGGCCTGGTCGAACGCGATCACCCCGATCGCGCGCCACGAGTGGCGCTGCGAGCAGCGGACCCGCTCGAAGTTCTTCGCGTCGGGCGCGGCGGTGCCGCACATCGCGTAGGCGTCGGGGATCGTCGCGCCGGACAGGGCGCCCTTGAGGCTCGAGGTCAGCGCGGCGAGCTGGGACGAGCCGTCGAGCAGGACGGCGTCGCAGCGGAACCAGCTCGCGCCCGCGTCGGACTGCTCGACGGTCGGCGTGAACCAGATCGAGCGGATCATGCTGAGCCGGATGTCGGTGCGGGTGCCGCCGACGTAGGACATCAGGCGCGCGGGGCAGGTGGTGGCGACCTGGTTCTGGACCCGCTGGGAGTCGACCGCGACCAGGTGCCCGTCGACCACCGCGTCGACCGTGCCGACGGCGAAGGTGACGCTGGTGTGCGCCTGCTTGCAGGGGATCGCGGCCACGTCGGACGTCGGCGCGACTGCCGCGTCGAAGGGCAGCTGGTAGCAGGCGCCGGCCGTCGGGCCCGGCGCCGGCGTGGGTGCGGCGGACTGGGTGGCGCTCGCCTTCTTGGCGGTCACGCCGGGCTTGGGGCCGCCGCCGTCGCCGGACGAGCAGGCGGTCACGCCGGCGAGCAGGGCGAGGAGGGCGGCGCTCGCGGCGCCGAGCCGGCGGGGTCTCGATCGGGTGTGGGACCGGGGCTGGAATCCGGGCTGGCGGGGGGTGGTCATCGGGTCACTCATTCGTCTTGGCCCAGCACACGGAGCGCCGGTTGCCGGCGTCCCACTCGGCCCGGTGGAAGAAGGTGAAGCCGTACTCGAACGCCGAGGGGTAGTTGAGCCACGCCTTGACCGACGTGGCGCAGAACGAGCGGGTGCGGCTCTCCATCACCCGGTCGCCCGGGTAGGCGTCGTCGGGCTGGCCGAGCTTGACCGTGGTCGCGGCCCGCCAGTCGTGCTTCTGCGAGCAGGGCACCTTCTCGCCCTCGCCGACCGACGCCCCGCGGGCGCAGCTGAGCCACTCCTCGGGCGGGCGGCCCTCGAGCAGGCCCTGGGCGGTCTCGGGCAGCGGGCGGTACGCCGCACTGGCGGTGCTGCCGCCGACGACGTCGCAGCGGTACCAGCGCGCGCCCTTGCCCCACGCCTTCTCCGACGGGCGGAACCAGGCCCAGCTGAGCATGGTCCGCAGCACCAGGCTCTCGTCGGCGCCGACGAACTTCGCGAACGCCTTGGAGCAGGTCTGGTAGGCGTAGTGGCCAAGCTCGCGGTCGTCGTACTTCACGTCGTCGAACTGCGACGGCAGCTCGCCGGTCGCGAAGGTCTCGGCCGTGTGCTCCTTGGCGCACGGCACGGTCTTGGTGGCGTTGGCCGGCTTGGCGACGTCGTCGGGCGTCAGCACCCGGCAGGTGCCGGAGGTGGGGACGTCGACCGCGTCGACCAGGTCGGGGTCGGTGTTGGCGCCCTGGTCCTCCGACGAGCAGGCCGCCAGCGCAGGGCCGAGCAGCGCGAGCAGGAGCAGGACGACGGCGCGTCGCAGCGTCATCGTGCTCCCTCCATCAGCCGTCCGTCAGCAACGCCGCGATGGTAGCGCCCAACGCATAGGCGCCCTCCAACGCGGCGTCGTCGAGGTCGCCGAGCACCCCTACCGACGACGCCGAGACGGGAGACCCCACCAGCCCGACCGGGCCAGTGGGGTCTGCTGTTGCGCTGCTGTCAGAAGGCGTCCGCGACCTTGATGGTGTCCCAACCCTTGATGGGCTCGGTCTCGAGGCTGGAGCAGTCCATCTTGGAGGTCTCGCCGACCTGCATCTCGTTGCTGGTGCAGTTCACCTCGAGGAGAACGTCGGCGCCCTTGTAGAAGCGGAAGGTGAGCCATGCCGAACGCCCGCCCTCCACGTCGGGGTCGGCCTCCTCGACCGTCACCCGCATGTTGGTGATCGTCGTGCCGCCATACTCTTCCTCGCCGACCTTCCAGCCGGCGGCAATGGCGTAGCCGTCGTGCTTGAACGCCTGTCCCTCCTTGACCTCGGTGGGAGTGTCGTTCTTCTGCTCTTCCTTGATGGACTTGTCGACTTCCTTGGCGACCTCGTTGGCGCCGACGCCGACGATCGCGAAGCAACCACCGCACATCAGGATGAGGGCAAGGACGACGCCGATGATGATGTTGCGCGCCAGGTGGCTCTTCTTCTGGGGCGGCATCGGCTGGCCGTAGCCATAGGGCTGCCCACCCTGGGGTGGGAACGAGCCCTGTCCCTGCGGCGGGTACGGACCGGACGGCGGCGGGGGGTTCTGGTCGCTCATTGTTCTGCTCTGCTCTCCGAGGTTGTACCGGTAAGTCGGCGCGACGCTAGCGGAGCTTGACCGTACGTGACTCGGAAATCCTCAGACTCTTCTCAGGAATCGCCGCCGCAGCGTCAGCGACAGCGGCGATGGTCGAGTCACGCTGTCAACAGCGCGGCGATCGTCGCGCCCAACGCATAGGCGTCCTCCAACGCGGCGTCGTCGAGGTCGCCGAGCACCCCGAGCACGTCGTAGCCCTGGCGCCAGCCGAGCGCGCCCACGATCGACTGCACCGACCGCTGCGCGCCGGTCAGGTCGTAGCGTCCGTGCAGCCACAGGCCGTAGGGCCGGCCCGCGGTCTCGCCCGCGCCGTCGGCGGGCGCGCCGGTCGGGTCGAGGGCGCCGCCGACGGCGAGGAAGGTGGAGTCGAAGAAGTGCTTGAGTGCGCCGCTCATGTAGCCGAAGTTGGCGGTCGTCCCGAGGACATAGCCGTCGGCGGCGAGGACGTCGTCGGCGCTCGCCTCGAGCGCGGCACGGACGACGACCTCGATCCCGCCGTCGCCGGCGGCCGCCTGGACGTCCTCGTCGCCCGCCCCGGCGACCACCCGCTCCAGCAGGGCCTGCATCGAGCGGCTGGGGGAGTGGTGGACGACCAACAGGCGGGGCACGGGGCCAGCCTAGGTCGGGGGGCTGTTAGAGTGGCCCCCATCATGACGCGAGCCCTCCTTCTTAGCGGCCGCAGCGAGGTCTGATCTGCCGGACCCCCTCGCTGCGGAGTGAGTTGCGCGCCCGGCGCCTTTCGTCACTCACGAACCCGAGGAAGTCATGAACAACCAGCGCGTCAGCATCCCGAGCCAGCAGCCGAGCGGGATGCCCTTCCACCGCTACACCGCCTTCGAGCCGGTGACCGTCCCCGACCGCACCTGGCCCGACCAGAAGATCACCCGCGCCCCGCGGTGGCTGTCCACCGACCTGCGCGACGGCAACCAGGCGCTCATCGACCCGATGAGCCCCTCGCGCAAGATGAAGATGTTCGAGCTCCTGGTCGCGATGGGCTACAAGGAGATCGAGATCGGGTTCCCGGCCGCGAGCCAGACCGACTTCGACTTCGTGCGCCAGCTGATCGAGGAGGACCGGATCCCCGACGACGTACGCGTCTCGGTGCTGACCCAGGCCCGCGAGGACCTGATCTCCCGGACCGTCGAGTCGCTGCAGGGCGCCGACAAGGCGACCGTCCACCTCTACAACGCCACGGCGCCGCTCTTCCAGCGCGTGGTCTTCGGCGTCACCGAGGCCGAGTGCATCGCGATCGCGACGCGCGGCACCGAGTGGGTCATGAAGTACGCCGACCAGATGCTGTCCGGCACCGACTTCGGCTACCAGTACAGCCCCGAGATCTTCACCCAGACGCCCACCGACTTCGCGCTCGAGGTCTGCGAGCGGGTCTCCGACGTGTGGCAGCCGGAGGAGGGTCGCGAGATCATCCTCAACCTGCCGGCCACCGTCGAGATGTCGACGCCCAACACCTACGCCGACCAGATCGAGTACTTCTCGCGCCGGCTGACCCGCCGCGAGCACTCGATCATCAGCCTGCACCCGCACAACGACCGCGGCACCGCGGTCGCGGCCACCGAGCTGGCGCTGATGGCCGGCGCCGACCGCGTCGAGGGCTGCCTGTTCGGCCACGGCGAGCGCACCGGCAACGTCGACCTGGTGACCCTGGCCATGAACCTGTTCAGCCAGGGCATCGACCCGCAGGTCAACCTGTCCGACATCGACGAGATCCGTCGCACGGTCGAGTACTGCACCCAGCTGCCGGTCCACCCGCGCCACCCCTACGCGGGCGACCTGGTCTACACCGCCTTCTCCGGCTCCCACCAGGACGCCATCAAGAAGGGCCTGGAGGACCTCGACCGGATCGCGGCCGAGCAGGGCAAGCCGGTCGGCGAGATCCCGTGGGAGGCGCCGTACCTGCCGATCGACCCGAAGGACGTCGGTCGCACCTACGAGGCGGTCATCCGGGTCAACAGCCAGTCCGGCAAGGGCGGTGTCGCCTACGTGCTCAAGGCCGAGCACAGCCTCGACCTGCCGCGCCGCGCGCAGATCGAGTTCAGCCGGGTCATCCAGCAGCACACCGACGCGCAGGGTGGCGAGGTGACGCCGGAGGCGATCTGGTCGATCTTCCGCAAGGAGTACCTCGACCGCGAGGAGCCCTACGCCCTGGTCTCCTTCTCGTCGTCCACCAGCGAGGACGGCGACGACCGCCAGGAGGTCAAGCTCGTCGTCCGCGGCGAGGAGCGCAGCTTCACCGGCATGGGCAACGGCCCGGTCGCCGCGTTCGTCGACGGCATGCGCCAGGCCGGCGCCGACATCCGGGTGCTCGACTATGCCGAGCACGCGCTCTCCTCGGGTGGCGACGCGGTCGCCGCGGCGTACGTCGAGTGCGAGATCGCCGGCGAGATCGTGTGGGGCATCGGCATCCACCACAACATCGTCACCGCCTCGCTGCGCGCCGTCGTGTGCGCCGCCAACCGGGCACAGGCGATCACCATCCCGTCGGGCTCCTGAGGGGCTAGGGACATGGGTCGCGCCGCGCTGGCCTCGGAGCAGGTCGGCCAGCTCTTCGTCGAGAGCCGGCGCGGGCGCGACCGGATCGAGTACACCGCCTACGGCGCCGGCGACGCGTGGGTCGTCCTGGTGCCGCCGCTCCTGGTTCCGCGCCGCGTGCACGCGCACGCGGCGCGGACCCTGGCGGCCAACGGCCTCCACGTCCTGGTCCCCGACCTGCTCGGCCACGGCCGCTCCGACCGGCCCGCCGACCCGCTGTCCTACTCGGTCGGCACGTACGCCGCGCAGGTCGTCGCGCTGCTCGACCACGTCGGCGCGGCCCGGGCCGTCGTCGGCGGCAGCTCGATCGGCGCGAACGTCGCCCTCGAGGTCGCAGTCACCGCGCCCGAGCGCGTCTCCGGGCTGATCCTCGACGGGCCGCTGCTCGAGAACGCGCTCGGCGTCCAGCTCAGCCTCCTCGGGCCGGTGCTGGCGACCGCGCGGATGGCTCCGGTGGCCCTGAGCGGCGTGCGACTGGCCTCGCGGGTCGCCGCGCGGGCACTGCCGCGCCGGCTCGCGCCGAGCTGGGTCAAGCTCGCGCTGGAGACCCTCGACGCCCGCCCCGGCACGGTCGCCGCCGTCATCCACGGCGTGCTCTTCGGCCGGCTCGCGCCGTCGTCGGACGCGCGCGCCGCGCTGAAGGTGCCCACCCTCGTCCTGGCCCGCCCGGCCGACCCGTTCCACCCGGCCGGCGACGCGGAGATGGTGGCCGGCGAGATCGCCGGCGCGGTGCTGGAGCGGGCGACCGGCCCGCTGGAGTGGCGGCGTCGTCCCGAGCGGCTCGACCTGGTGGTCACCCGGTTCGCGCGGGAGTGCGCGCGGCCGACGCGGCGGCGGCGTACCCGCTCCTCCTGAGGCGCCGGCCAGCCCGCTCAGCAGCCGGCGGCGTACACGTAGCACCGCAGCGGCGGCTCCGCCCGCAGCAGCGGCGCTCCGCCGAGGCTGACCGACGGCAGCATGGTGCTGACCAAGCGGGGGAGCGCGGCCAGCACCGGCGCGTACGACGCGATGTCGACCGGGTCGATGCCCGGCATGTACAGCCCGCACGCGGAACGGCCGATCCGGGCCGGGTCGGCGGGGCCGTCGTGGTCGAGGGCGTCCCGCACGATCGCGTACGTCGCCGCGCTGATCGTCCCGGTCAGGATGTGCTCGTAGGGGTCGAGCGGACAGACGTCCTGGACGCGGACGTTGGCGATCCGCCCCTCGCCGGTGGTCAGCCCGGACGACGCCGGCGGGGTCACCACCTCGTCGAGCCTCGTGTAGACGTTGGTGTAGTCGATGCCGGCGAAGGTCTCCGCGCCGCTGTTGAGCGCCGTGACGAACGCCGAGCCGGCGAGCTGCTGCCACACCGCCGGCACGCACGTGGTCAGGCCGGGGATGCAGGTCGGGATCGACTTCGTGCCGTGGTTGGAGGGCGCCATGCCGATCATCTCGGCGACCATCGCGCGGGTGTCGGGCCAGAACCGCAGCGCCCACCGCGGGTTCATGCCGCCCTGGCTGTGGCCGAGGATCGCGATCCGCCGGCCGGTGCGGGCGTGCATGGTGCGGATCGCGTTGACGACGTACTCGCCGGCGACCTGGATGTCGCCGAAGGTGTGCTGCGGCATGGTGACCAGGCAGTAGTAGCGGCCCTCGGCGGCGAAGACCCGCGCCCAGTTCCAGGAGTAGTTCTCGACCGGCGTCACGCTCGTCGCCGGGTTGAGCAGGATCGGCCGCGGCCCGGCTGCCGGGTCGCCGTGGCAGTCGAGCGAGGCGTCGAGAGTCCCCTGGGGGACCGAGAGCGCGGGGCCCGGGCGGTCGAGCGGGGCGTAGGGCCCGTCGTCCGCGCTCGCGGCGCCGGCGGGCGCGACCAGGGCGAGAGCCAGTCCGAGCAGGGCGAGCGTGACGCGGCGCATGGACCTTCAACGGGGTGGCGCACGCCTTCGTCACGCCCGAGGCCGCACAATGGGAGGGTGCCGCTCTACCGTGACGAGGCGATCGTCCTGCGCACCCACAAGCTGGGTGAGGCGGACCGCATCATCACGCTCCTGACCCGTGAGAACGGCCGGATCCGCGCGGTCGCCAAGGGCGTACGCCGTACCACCTCGCGGTGGGGCTCGCGGCTCGAGCCGTTCACCCACGTCGACCTGCAGCTCGCCGAGGGGCGCAACCTCGACACGATCACGCAGGCGGAGACCAAGGGCACGTACGCGTCGGCGATCGGCTACGACTACGACCGCTACACCGCCGGCACCGCCATGCTCGAGACCGCCGAGCGGCTCGTCGTCGAGGAGCGGGAGCCGGCGCGCCAGCAGTTCGGGCTGCTGCTCGGCGGGCTCAACGCGATGGCCGGCGGGCAGCGCCAGCCGTGCCACGTCATGGACTCCTACCTGCTGCGCGCGCTCGCGATCGCCGGCTACGCGCCCACCTTCGTCGACTGCGCCCACTGCGGCCGCCCGCCGGTCCTGCCGACCGGCGAGCTCAGTCACCACCGCTGGTTCAACCCGTCGATGGGCGGCGTCCTGTGCTCGACCTGCCGGATCCCCGGCTCGGCCACCCCCGCCGTCGAGACCCTCGTCCTGCTCGGCGGTCTCCTCGCCGGCGACTGGCCGGTCATCGAGGCCGCCGACCCGCGGCACGTCCGCGAGGCGAGCGGTCTGATCACGGCGTTCGTGCAGTGGCAGCTGGAGCGCGGGCTGCGGTCGCTGGCGTACGTCGAGCGCTGAGGCCCGCTACCTCACCAGCTCCGCCGGGCACATCGTCACGGGGAACGGTCGCTCGGCGTGCCAGACCTCCTCGCCCGAGACGTCGGCGACCTGGACGTAGCGGCCCTCGCGCAGCTCCCACGCGATCAGCCGCGGCGCCACCGGATCGACCACCCAGTAGTGCGGCGCGGCGGCGCGCTCGAGCCGCGCGTACTTGGTGTTGAGGTCGGTCAGTGCGGTGCTCGGCGAGAGGACCTCGATGGCGAGGACCGGTGCGCTCTCGAGGCGCTTGCCGGTGAGCTGGTCGCGCGGCGCGACGACGACATCGGGCTCGATCACGGTGTCGATGGCGAGCACGACGTCGATGGGAGGGACGACCCAGAGGTGCTCCGGCGCGGCTTCGTGGAGGACCCGGCAGAGCTGGAAGTTGACGCGCTGGTGCAGCGGGATGGGCGCCGCGCTCACGAGGTGCACCCCGTCGATGAGCTCGTGCCGCAGCCCGTCATCGGGGAGCGCCCCGAGATCGTCGACCGTCAGCGCCCGCCCGAGCGGAATGCCGGTCTCGATGGTCATGGTCCCCATGCTGCATCACCTTCCCGAGAGATTCCATGCGGTGATGCTCGGCGAGCCGCGAGCCGCCCGCAACCGGTCATCCACAGGCCCTGACACACTTGCCCTCGTGACCCGCGCCTCCCGCCGTACCCGCGCCGCCGCAGCGGCCGCCGCCCGCGGCCCGGTCCGCCCGCCCACGCCGCACCCCTCCGGCGCGACGCCGCCGCCGGTGCCGGCCGAGCTGGTGCCGAACCACGTCGCGATCGTGATGGACGGCAACGGCCGGTGGGCGAAGGAGCGGGGGCTGCCGCGCACGAAGGGCCACGAGGAGGGCGAGTCGAGCCTGTTCGACGTGGTCGAGGGCGCGATCGAGATCGGGGTGAAGGCGATCTCGGCGTACGCCTTCTCGACCGAGAACTGGTCGCGCAGCCCCGACGAGGTGAAGTTCCTGATGGGCTTCAACCGCGACGTGATCCGCCGCCGCCGCGACGAGATGCACGAGCTCGGAGTCCGGGTCCGGTGGGCGGGGCGCGCGCCGCGGCTGTGGAAGTCGGTCATCAACGAGCTGCAGGTCGCGGAGGAGATGACGAAGCACAACGACGTCCTGACGCTCACCATGTGCGTCAACTACGGCGGCCGCTCCGAGCTCGGCGACGCGGCCAAGGCCCTCGCGCGCGACGTCGCCGCCGGCCGGATCAACCCCGACAAGGTCGACGAGCGCACGCTCGGTCGCTACCTCTACGTGCCCGAGCTCCCGGACGCCGACCTGATCTGGCGGACGTCGGGGGAGCAGCGGCTGTCGAACTTCATGCTCTACCAGGCGGCCTACGCCGAGTTCGTCTTCTCCGACGTGCTCTGGCCCGACGTCGACCGCCGGCACCTGTGGGCGGCGATCGACGAGTACGCCCGGCGCGACCGCCGCTACGGCGGCGCGGAGCCCAACCCGGTCGCCTGATCTCACGAGGCAGCGGCGGGAACGCCGACGACGGCGGTGGCTACCGCCGCGCCGGCGTCTGGCCGCCGGTCGGCCCTGCGCGGCGCCGACCTCGACCGCGGGCCGGCAGCGTGGCGCGATGGACGAGCGACACGCTCGGCCAGTACTGCTCAGTGCTCGTCGTAGTGGCCGCCGTGCACGGCGTGCCGGTGCCCGTCGTGCACATAGTCGACATGGTCGTCGTGGACGACGGCGAGGTGGCCGCACCCCGGCCCGTGGGCGTGCGGGTGCTCGCTGCAGGAGTCGTGGCCGGGCGCCTGGCCGGTGGGGAAGGGCTCGCGCAGGCGGGCGCGACGGCGTACCCAGATCCCGATCGGCCACGCGATCGCGTAGCAGGCGAGGGCGAGCAAGACGATGGTCGGACCGGGCGCGACCGAGGCCCGGTACGACGCGAAGGTCGCCACGACCAGGCCGCCGACCGACGAGAGCGTGCCGAGCGCCATCGCCGCGACGAGTGTGGTGCGGAACGAGCGGGTCAGCTGCTGGGAGGTCGCGACGGGCACGACCATGAGCGCGGAGACGAGGAGCAGGCCGACGGTGCGCATCGCGACGGTGACGCTGACGGCGGCGAGGACGGCGACGAGCACGTTGTAGACGCGCACCCGCAGGCCGGCGACGCGGGCGAACTCCTGGTCCTGGGCGACGGCGAACAGCTGGGGCGCGAGGCCGAGGCAGAGCCCGACGACGGTGATCGCGAGCACCATGGTGACGATCACGTCGGACGGCGAGATGGTGTTGAGCGAGCCGAAGAGATAGCGGTTGAGCGACGCGGCGCTCTGGCCGGCGAGCCCGCTGAGGAAGATGCCGCCGGCGAGGCCGCCGTAGAACAGCAGCGCGAGGGCGACGTCGCCGTTGGTCTGCCCGCGCTCGCGGATCACCTCGATCAGCACCGCGCCGAGGACGGCGACGAGCACCGCCGTCCAGAGCGGGGAGGCGCCGGTGGCGAGGCCGAGCGCGACGCCGGTGACGGCGACGTGGCCGATGCCGTCGCCCATCAGCGCGAGGCGGCGCTGGACCAGGAAGGTCCCGATCGCGGGGGCGGCGAGGCCGGTGAGGAGCGCGGCGATGAGCGCGCGCTGCATGAACGGCTGCGAGAACAGCTCGACGGGGGACATCAGCCCTCACCTCGCGGACGGTCGACGGGCGAGGAGACCTGCGGGACGTGGTCGGCGTCCGGTCGCCCGTGGTGGTGATGGTGGTGGGTGTGCGGCTCGGCGAACCAGGGCTGGTGCACCTCGTGGTCGCGCAGCGGGGAGCCGTCGTAGGCCACCCGGCCGTCCCGCAGGACGACGGCCCGGTCGACGAGCGGCGCCAGCGGGCCGAGCTCGTGGGCGACGAGGACGATGGTCGCGCCGCGGCCCTTGAGCCGGGCGAGCGTGTCGGCGAGGACCTGCTGGTTGGGCAGGTCGACGCCGGCGGTGGGCTCGTCGAGGAAGAAGAGCTCGGGCGCGCCGGCGAGCGCGCGGGCGATGAGCACCCGCTGCTGCTGGCCGCCGGACAGGTTGCTGACCGCGTCGCGGCGGCGGTCGGACAGGCCGACCACCTCGAGCGCGTCGTCGATCGCGGCCCGGTCGGCCTTGGAGAGCGGGCGGAGCAGCTTGCGGCGGGTGAGCCGGCCGGCGGCGACGACCTCCCAGACGGACGCCGGGATGCCCGACGCGGCGGTCGCGCGCTGGGGGACGTAGCCGATCCGGTGCCAGTCGTCGAAGTCGTCGAGGGGGGTGCCGAACATGCGCACCTCGCCGCCCACGAGCGGTCGCAGGCCGACCAGTGCGCGCACCAGCGTGGACTTGCCGGACCCGTTGGCGCCCATCAGCGCGACGAAGTCGCCGGGTGCGACGCTGAGGTCGATGCCGCGCAGCACCGGCCGTCCGCTGAGGGCGACGCTGCCGTTGGTCATCACGACCGCGGGACCGTCGACCACGGGGGCGCCCCCGGACGTGGTCATCGGCAGCCGTTCGCGGTGATCAGGGTCTTCAGGTTGGCCTTCATGAGGGAGAGGTAGTCGTCCTTCGAGTCGGCGGAGGTGAGCCCCTCGACCGGGTCGAGCGTGCCATTGGTGAGCCCGAGGTCGTGGGCCAGGCCCTCGCCCAGCGCCGGCTCGAGCGGCTCACTGAACACCGTGGTGATGCCTTCCGTCCGGATCAGTTCCTGCAGCTGTCCCAGCACCGCCGCGGTCGGCTCGGCCTCGGGGGAGAGCCCGACGATCGAGGCGACGTGGAGGCCGTACTTCTCCAGGTACCCGAACGCGTCGTGGGACACCACGATGGTGTCACGCTTGCAGTCGCGCAGACCAGCGGCGTACGACGCGTCGAGCGCGGTCAGGTCGTCGTGCAGGCCCTTCGCGTTGGTGCGGTAGTCCGGCGCGTGCTTCGGGTCGATCTTCGCCAGCCGCTCCGCCATCGCGTCACCGAGCGTGGCGAGGCGGAGCGGGTCCTGCCAGAAGTGCGGGTCGAGACCACCGTGGTCGTGGCCCGCACTCTCGTCGTGGTGCTCGTGGTCGAGCGGCACCGGGTCGACGACCTTGGTCGCGTCGAGCGTGCTGCCGGTGGCGTTCTGCGCGACCGCATCGTCGACCGCCGGCTGGAAGCCGGACTCGTAGACCACGAGGTCGGCCGCGGAGAGCTCCGCGGTCTCCTTGACGGTGAGCTCGAGGTCGTGCGGCTCCTTGCCGGGCTGGGTCAGCAGCGAGACCTCGGCGCCGGTGCCGTGGGTGACCCGGTCGGCGACGTACGCGAGCGGGTAGAACGCCGCGGCGACCTCGACCTTGCCGTCGTCGGCGGTGTCGCTGAAGGCCGAGCAGCCCGAGGCGAGGAGGGCGAGGGAGGAGACGGTGACGAGGCCGATCGACAAGCGCATGAGAATCATTCTCATCTGCGCGGGCGGCTGGGTCAAGTCGACGGTCAGTGGACGGGCAGCAGGCTCCCCAGTGCCGCGAGCAGGACGTCGGTCCGCGCCGGCGGCCGGACGGCGATCCGCACCCACGTGTCGTCCAGCCCCGGGAAGGTGTCGGCGCGGCGGACGGCGATGCCGGAGGCCCGCAGCTCCTCGCGGACGCCCGCGCCGACCTGGGCGAGGACGAAGGACGCGGCCGAGTGCTGGAACGGGATGCCGAGGGTCGACAGCCCCTGGGACAGGTGCGCGCGCCAGGTCGCGATCTCCTCCGCCCGGCGGCGGCCCTCGACCACGGCCGCGGGGGAGGTGCAGGCGACGACGGCGGCAGCGGCCGTCGTACCGATCGACCAGGGGGTCTGGCCGCGCTCCAGTCCGGCGACGACGGCCGGGTCACCGGTGACATAGCCGGCGCGGACGCCGGGGATGCCCCAGTGCTTGGTCAGCGAGCGGATGACCACGAGCCCGGGGAGCCTGACCGCCACGAGTGCGTCGGGCTCGCCGGGGACACAGTCCATGAATGCCTCGTCGACGACGACGAGTCGGCCGGGCCGGAGCAGCGAGCGCAGGACCGCGGCAGGATGCAGCGCCCCGGTCGGGTTGGTGGGATTGCCGACGACGACCAGGTCGGCGTCCTCGGGGACGTCGCCCGCCGCCAGGGCGAAGGGCGCGGACAGGACGACCGGGGTGACCGCGTGACCGGCCTGCTCCAGCGCGGCGTGCGGCTCCGTGAACTGCGGGTGGACGACGACCGGGCGCCGCCACTCCCGCAGCCGCGCCACCAGCGTGAACGCCTCCGCGGCGCCCGCCGTCACCAGCACCTCGTCCTCGCCGATCTCGTGCAGTCGTGCCACCGCCGCTCGAGCCAGGGACGCCGACGGGTAGGCGCCGACGTCGTCGAGCGACGCGAGCAGGGCGGCGTCCAGCCAGGGCGGGCGCGGGCCGTCGTACACGTTGACGGCGAAGTCGAGATCCGCCCCACGGGCCTCGACGTCGCCGTGGTGACGCAGCGGATCCGGCTCAACCATGGGCGTGGACCGCCGCCGCGAACCGCTCGGCCAGCTGTGGGTGACCGGCCCAGTGCGTGTGCAGGTACGACGCGTGCAGGGTCGCCGACGCGAAGCCGACCTCGGCGCCGTCGACCGACCACCCCGGCGTCGGGCCGACCGTCGGCGCGACCGTCGTCCGGTGGAACTCGTGGGCGGTCACGGCCTCGCCCGCCCGCGTGAGCAGGGTGTCGGCGACGCCGGTGGCGACGGGGTAACGCAGCGTCAGCCGCGAGGTCATCTCGGCATCGGCGTCGAGGACTCCGGTCATCGGCACGCCGTCGAGGGTCCGGCACAGGTAGAGCAGGCCGGCGCACTCGGCGACCGTCGGCAGCCCGTCCCGTACGGCATCGCGGATCTCCGCCCGCAGCGCCGCATTCGCCGACAGGTCGGCCGCATGGACCTCCGGGAAGCCGCCCCCGAGGTAGAGCCCTGCTGTCCCCGACGGCAGGGAGGCGTCGAGCGCCGGATCGAAGGGGACGACGTCGCAGCCGAGCGCGGCGAGCAGCTCGGCGGTCTCGGCGTACTGGAAGGTGAAGGCGCGCCCGGCGGCGACCGCCACCCGCCGTCGCTCGCCCGAGGCGACGGCCGGAGGCGTCCACGCCACCGCGTCGAGGGCGGGCGCCGAGCGGGCGATCGCGAGGACCGCCTCCAGGTCGACATGCTCGGCGACCACCTCACCCAGCCGCGCGACCACCGCCTCCGACTCGCCCCGCTCGGCCGCGGTGACCAGGCCCAGGTGCCGTGAGGGCGTGGCGATCGACGCATCCCGCGGGATCACGCCGAGCACCGGCAGCGAGATCGACGACCGGACCTCGTCGGCGTGGCGCGCCGAGCCCGCCTGGTTGAGGATCACGCCGGCGACCTCGACCGTCGGGTCCCAGGTCGCCATCCCGTGCACCACCGCGCCGATCGAGCGCGACGAGCGCGAGATGTCCACGACGAGGACGACGGGCGTCCGGGTCAGCGCCGCGACGTGGGCGGTCGAGGAGAAGCCGTCGCCGCCGATCCGGCCGTCGTACAGGCCCATCACGCCCTCGACCACCGCGACCTCGGCATCCGACGCGCCGTGGAGCAGCAGCGGTGCGACCTGCTCCTCGCCGACGAGATGCGGGTCGAGGTTGCGGCCGGGGCGGCCGCAGGCGAGCGCGTGGTAGCCGGGGTCGATGTAGTCCGGACCCACCTTGTGCCCGCTCACGGCGTGCCCGGCGTCGCGCAGCGCGGCCATCAGGCCGGTGGCGACCGTCGTCTTGCCCTGCCCCGTGGCGGGCGCGGCGACGACGATCCGGGGGAACGGAGTCACCACTCGATGCCCTTCTGGCCCTTCTGGCCGGCGTCCATCGGGTGCTTGACCTTGGTCATCTCGGTGACCAGGTCGGCCGCCTCGATCAGCCGCGGGTCGGCACGGCGGCCGGTGATCATCACGTGCTGGTGGCCCGGCCGGTTGGCGAGCGTCTCCAGGACGTCGTCGATCGAGACCCAGCCCCAGTTGATCGGGTAGGTGAACTCGTCGAGCAGGTAGAGGTCGTGCTCCTCGGCAGCGATCCGCCGCTTGATCTCGGCCCAGCCCTCGGCGGCCGCGGCGGCGTGGTCGTCCTCCGAGCCGGCCTTGCGCGACCACGACCAGCCGGAGCCCATCTTGTGCCATTCGATGCCGAGCTTCTCGAAGGCGGTCTGCTCCCCGAGCCGCCACTTCGCGGACTTCACGAACTGGAAGACACTGATGTTCCAGCCCTGGTTCCAGCCGCGCAGCGCCAGCCCGAAGGCGGCCGTCGACTTCCCCTTGCCGTCGCCGGTGTGGACCATCACCAGCGGCCGGTTGCGGCGCTGTCGGGTGGTCAGTCCGTCGTCCGGTACGACGAGCGGCTTGCCCTCAGGCATGGTCCGTCTCCTTCATCTGCCAGGTGTTCTCGTGGATGGCGTCGGCGAGCGGCCGGCGCGAGCGCCAGCCGTGGCGCTCCAGGTCGGGCACGGTCTCGAGGTGGCTGACCGTCCCGAAGCACAGCCAGGCGACGGGGCGCGTCTCCTCGGGGATGCCGAGCAGGTCGCGCAGGAAGTCCTCGCGGTAGAAGGACACCCAGCCCACGCCGAGCCCCTCCGCGGTCGCGGCCAGCCACAGGTTCTGGATGGCGAGGACCGTCGAGTAGAGGCCGGCGTCGGCGATCGCGTGCCGCCCCAAGACGTGCGTGCCGCCCCGGGACTGGGTGTGCGTGACGACGACGCCCAGCGAGGACTCACAGATCCCCTCGACCTTGATCCGGTCGAACGTCTCGCGGCGCTCCGGCGGGAGCGATCCCGCGAAGACGTCGCGCTCGGTCGCCACGTGGTCGCGGAAGGTACGGCGCAGCGCGGGATCGCGCACCAGCACGAAGTCCCACGGCTGGCTCATCCCGACGCTCGGCGCGCGGTGGGCGGCGTCCAGGACGCGCAGCAGGACGTCGTCGGGCACCGGCTCGCCGGTGAACTCCGCGCGGACGTCGCGGCGCCGCGCGATCACGTCGTACAGCTGGGTGCTCATGCGGCCCGCCGTGCCGCGTCGACGAGCGCCTCGGCGCTCACCTCGCCGATCGGGACGTGCTCGGCGCCCAGGTGCTCGGCCAGCGTGGCCGCGAGGCCCATCCGCATCGGCCCCGACTCGCAGTCGACCACCACGCACGTGACGCCGGACTCGGCCAGGAGCCCCGCCGCCATGCGGGATCGCGCCACCGCGTCGGCCCCGGACGTCGCGCGCCCGTCGGTCACCACGACCAGCAGCGGACGGCGCTGTGGGTCGCGGGTGCGCTCGACAGTGAGGAGGTGCGCGGCCTCGAGAAGTCCCTCGGCGAGCGGGGTCCGCCCACCCGAGGGCAGCTCCTCCAGCCGCTGCGCAGCCGCGTCGACGGAGTGCGTCGGGGGCAGCGCCACCGCGGCCTCCGCGCCGCGGAAGGTGACCAGGCCGACCTTGTCGCGGCGCTGGTAGGCGTCGAGCAGCAGGCTCAGGACTGCGGTCTTGACCTGCTCCATCCGCCGCCGCGCGGCCATCGAGCCGGACGCGTCGACGCAGAAGAGGACGAGGTTGGACTCGCGCCCCTCGCGCACCGCGACGCGCAGGTCGGCCGGTCGCACGACCAGCGGCCCCGTGCCGGTGCGGCCGCGGGCGTGCTGGTGGGGCACCGCCGCTCGGATCGTCTCGGTCAGGTGGATCGCCCCGCCCGGACCGGTCGGCGCGGTGGCTCCGATCCGGCGGCCGTTGGTCGTGCGGGCGCGGCTGCGGCGACCCGCGGTGCCGGCGCCGACGCCGCGGACGGTGAGCAGGCGGGTGCGGAAGGTGGCGCCGCTCGCCGCGACACTGCTGGGCAGGCTGCCCGCTCTGGCGCTGTCGGCGCCGGCGGCGCCGGCGGGCTCCGGCATCGGCGCCTCCGGGGACTCGGCTGACTCCGGCCCGGAGCCGTCGTCGCCCGGGGCGTCGTCGGCACCGGGGCCGTCGGGGCCGTCCGGCTCCGGCCCGGGACCGTCGGGGTCCGGCTCCGGCTCCGGCGGCAGCTCGTCGTCGCCGAGCGCCTGCTCCAGCAGGTCCTCCTCGAGCCCCGGTGCGTCGAACGGCTTGCGCCGCCGCCGGTGCGGGAGCGCCAGCCGGGCGGCGACCCGGATGTCGTCGAGCGTCACCTGGGCGCGGCCCGACCAGGCGGCGTGGGCGACGGCGGTGCGGGCGGTGACGATGTCGGCGCGCAGGCCGTCGACGTCGAAGGCCGCGCAGACCTCGGCGATCTTGAGCAGCCCGGCGTCGGTGAGCCGGACCGAGCCGACCAGGGCCTGCGCGTCGCCGATCCGCCGGCGCAGCGCGGTCTCGGCGGCGGCGTAGGCGGCGACGAAGGCGGCCGGGTCGGCGTCGTAGGCCATCCGGCGGCGGACCACCTCGGCCCGCAGCGCCGGGTCGCGCGGCGCGGCGACCTCGACGGTCAGGCCGAACCGGTCGAGCAGCTGCGGGCGCAGCTCGCCCTCCTCGGGGTTCATGGTCCCGACCAGCACGAAGCGCGCCTCGTGGGTCATCGAGACGCCGTCGCGCTCGACGGTCGCGCGGCCCATCGCCGCGGCGTCGAGCAGCAGGTCGACCAGGTGGTCGTGCAGCAGGTTGACCTCGTCGACGTACAGGATCCCGCGGTGAGCCTTGGCGAGCAGGCCCGGCTGGTACTCCGCCTTGCCCTCCGCCAGTGCGGTCTCGATGTTGATCGACCCGGTGACCCGGTCCTCGGTGGCGCCGATGGGCATCTCGACGAGGGGGACGGGACGGTCGTCGACCGGCGGCAGGACGGCGGTCAGCGCGCGCACGATCGTCGACTTCGCCGTCCCCTTCTCCCCGCGGACCAGGACGCCGCCCACCTCGGGGGCGATCGTGGTGAGGATCAGCGCGAGGGCCATCGGGTCCGGCCCGTCGGGGCCGTCGGCCCCGACCACGGCGCTGAACGGGAAGTGTCGATCGTCGGGGGCATGGGTCATCGGAGGCGCTCCTTCCGGGCGACGCGAACGGTGGAGTAGAGGTACGACTCGGCGGCGGACGCCGACGCCAGCGCCGGGCCGACGAGGATCACGGCCGCCTGCCGGAGCCCGGCGTCCTCGACCAGGTCGGCGATGGTGCCGACGGTGCCGCGCAGGACGAGCTCGTCGGGCTGGGTCGCGCGCGAGACGACGGCGACGGGGCACGCTTCGCCGTAGGACGCGGACAGCTCGTCCATCAGCGCCCGCGTGCGGGTGATCGCCAGGTGCAGCACGAGCGTCGCGCCGGTCGCCGCGAAGGCCGCCAGCGACTCGGTCGCGGGCATCGCCGTCGAGCGCGCCTGGGTGCGGGTCAGGACGACGGACTGCGCCACCAGCGGGACGGTCAGCTCGCGGCCCACGATCGCCGCCGCGGCGGCGTACGCCGGCACCCCGGGCGTCACGTCCCACGGCACGCCGGCTGCGTCGAGCCGGCGGGTCTGCTCGTGGAGCGCCGAGTAGAGCGACGGGTCGCCCGACGTCAGCCGGACGACGTCGAGCCCGGCCGCGTGCGCGTCGACGAGCGCCGCGGTGATCCGGTCGAGGTCGAGGTCCTGGGTGTCGACCAGCCGCGCGTCGGGACGGCAGTGGGACAGGACCTCGGCGTCGAGATAGGTGCCCGGGTAGAGGACGACGTCGGCCGCACCGAGGAGCGCCGCCGCGCGCAGGGTCAGCAGGTCGGCCGCGCCGGGGCCGGCGCCGACGAAGTGCACGGTCATGAGGGCTCTCCCTGAGGCTGGGTCCAGGACCACTGGACGACGGCGCGGGCCGGCGTCCAGCCGGTGAACCGTCCGCCCAGCGGCGTCACGTGCTCGACGGCGAGCCGGGTGAGCTCGCCGCCGTGGGTGTGGAAGGCGTCGATCAGCAGCCGCTCGGTCTCCAGCGTCACGCCGTGGACGACGAGCCGGCCGCCGGGCGCGAGGGCCTCGCGGCAGAGGTCGAGCAGGCCGACGGCGGTGGCGCCGCCGCCGACGAAGATCGCGTCGGGCGTGGGCAGTCCGGCGAGGGCGTCGGGAGCGGAGCCGGTGACGACCGCGAGCCGCGGAACCCCCAGGTTGGCGGCGTTCCGCGCGATCCGGGCCGCCCGCTCGGGGTGGGCCTCGACCGCGGTGGCCGAGGTGAGGGGATGCGCGCGCAGCCACTCGACGGCGACGGATCCGGCGCCCGCGCCGACGTCCCAGAGATGGGCGCCGGGCACGGGCGCGAGCCGGGCCAGCGCGCTCGCCCGGACGTCGCGCTTGGTGAGCTGGCCGTCGTGCTCGAAGGCGTCGTCGGGGAGCCCGGTCGCCCAGGAGGCCGGGCCGCTGCCCGCCACCTCGAGCGCCAGCACGTGCAGCCGGGGCGCCGGGCCGCCCGCGTAGACGGCGTGGGACTCGTCGGCGGCGCCCAGGTCGCCGAGCACGTGGATCGTGGTCGCGCCGAAGCCGGCCGCCTCCAGGACGCCGGCGACCGCCGCCGGCGTGGACTCGTCGGACGCCAGCACCAGCAGCCGTCGTCCCGGCGCGAGCTCGCGGCGCAGCGCGGCGACGTCGCGCCCGACGAGCGTCACGACCGCGGACTCCTCGGCCGACCAGCCCATCCGGGCGCGGGCGAGGGACACCGACGACACCGCCGGTACGACGTCGACCGCGTCGGCGCCGAGCATCCGGACGAGCGTCGTCCCGATGCCCGACACCATCGGGTCACCCGATGCCAGCGCCACGATGCTGCGCCCGGCGTGCTCCTTCAGCACGCCCGGCAGGGCCGCGAGCGGACGCGGCCACGGCCGTCGTACCTGGCCGGGGACGGCGGGGACGAGCCCGAGGTGGCGCTCGCCGCCCAGCAGCACCTCGGCGTTGCCGACCAGGGCGCGGGCGGCCGGCGTGAGGTGTCCGTCGGCGCCGATGCCGACGACGGTGATCAGTCGACCCATCGCGGCGTCCAGACGGTGCCGTTGGGCTCCACGCGGGTCGAGGAGGCGCCGATGATGAGCAGGCACTTCATGTCGATGCTGTCGGTGTCGAGCGCGCCGAGAGTGGTGACGGTCAGCGACTCCTCGGCGCGGCCGACGTCGCGGCCGACGACCACGACGGTGTCGGAGGAGCGGTGCTCGAGCATGATCTTCTGCAGCTCGACCACCTGCTCGCGCCGCGAGCGCGAGGCCGGGTTGTAGACGCCGAGGACCAGGTCGGCCTCCGCGATCGCGCGCAGCCGCCGCTCGACGACCGGCCACGGCTTGAGCCGGTCGGACAGGCTCACGACCGCGAAGTCGGCGCCGATCGGCGCTCCCGCCCGCGCCGCCACCGCCTGGACCGCGCTGACGCCGGGCAGCACCCGGACCGGCACGGTCGCGTGCTCGGGGTGCGCCGGGTCGGCCGCCGCCTCGAAGACCGCGGCCGCCATGCCGAACACGCCCGCGTCGCCGCCGGAGACGACGGCCACCCGCTCGCCGCGGAGCGCCAGGTCGAGCGCGAACCGGGCCCGGTCGACCTCGACCGTGTTGCCCGACGCGTGCCGCTGAAGGCAGGGGCGCTGCGGCACCCGGTTGACGTACGGCGCGTAGCCGACCACGTGGTCGACCTCGGCCAGCGCCGCGCTCGCCTCGGGCGTGAGCCAGCCGTCGGGGCCGGGGCCGAGACCGATCACCAGAAGCTCGGAGGGTTGCGGTTGGGTCCCCCGCCGCAACGAATCGGCTTCAGACGTTGCGGTGGGGGCCCAAACCGCACGCATTCGCGCCGCCGACGCCGGCCGCGCCGAGTCGCCCGGCACCACGATCAGCGAGAAGTACGGCACCGAGTCGGCATCGACCTCGGCCACCGGCAGCCAGCGCTCCTCGGCCTGCGACGCGCGCTCGACGTACAGCGCTCCCTCGAGGCGGCCGGCCTGGGCCAGAGCGGATCGGACGGCAGGGAAGGTCCGGCCGAGCTTCATGATGACCGCGCCGTCGGTGTCGGCGAGGCGGCGGGCGAGCTCCGGCTCCGGGAGCGTGCCGGGGAGGACGGTGAGGACGTCGTTCTGCCGCACCAGCGGCGCCGGGACGGTGGCGGTCGCCGCGGCGAAGGCGGGCACGCCGGGCACCACCTCGACGTCGAAGCGGTCGCGGAAGCGGTCGAGGAGGTACATCGACGAGCCGTAGAAGAGCGGGTCGCCCTCCGCCAGCAGGACGACGTCGCGCCCGGCGTCGAGGTGGGCGGCCAGACGCTGCTCGCACTCGTCGTAGAAGTCGGCCAGCGCGCCGACGTACCCCTGGGGGTGGTCGGTCGTGCCGGTCGTGACGGGATAGCGGAGCTCCTCCTCGACGACGTCGGCCGGGATGAGGTGGGCGGCGATCCGGCGCGCGTGCGACTCCTTGCGGACGCCGGCGTGGAAGGCGACGACGGCGGCCGTGCCGATGAGCCGCTCGGCCTTGCGGGTGATCAGCTCGGGGTCGCCGGGGCCGATGCCGACGACGAGGAAGCGCCCGGTGGTCACTCCGCCTCCTGGGCCAGCGCGTTGACCGCGGACGACGCCATCGCGGATCCGCCGCGACGGCCCCGCACGGTCACGAACGGGATGTCGATGCCGGACTCGTCGGCGAAGGCGGCGAGTGCGTCCTTCGACTCCGCGGCGCCGATGAAGCCCACCGGGCAGCCGACGATCGCCGCGGGCCGCGGGCCGCCGTCGAGGATCATCTCGAGCAGGTGGAAGAGCGCCGTGGGGGCGTTGCCGATGGCGACGACGGCGCCGTCGAGGTGCGGCTCCCAGAGCGAGACGGCGGCCGCGGTGCGCGTGGTCGACCAGCGCTTCGCCAGCTCGGGGACCCGCTCGTCGGTGAGGAAGCAGTGCACCGGGTTGTCGGCCGGCAGGCGGCCGGCGGTGATGCCCATCGCGACCATCCGCGCGTCGCAGAGGATCGGCGCGCCGGAGTCGAGCGCAGCCCGGCCGGCGGACACGAGCCGCGGGTGGACGACCAGGTCGCGGACCAGGTCGGTCTGCCCGCTGCCGTGGATCATCCGGACGGCGACCTTCTCGGCGTCGGCGGGCACCTGGGACAGGTCCGACTCGCGGCGGATCGACGCGAACGAGTCGACATAGATCGCCGGTCCGTCGGCGATGTAGTCGTAGCGGCGGGTCGGTGCGACCGGCTCGGTCATCGGCTCTCCTCGAGGATCGGCTGCTGGGGCTGCTGGGGGATCAGGACGCCGTGCCACGGCGTGACCACGACGGTGTCGGCGGGCCAGGCCGCCACGTCGGCGACGCCCAGCCCGTCGTCGCCGACGGGCAGGTGCTCGCCGCCGGGGACGGCGCCGTAGCCCAGCGCCCCCGTCCGTACGGCGGCGCCGGGCGCGGGCGCCGCGGTCGGTGCGAGGGGCAGGACGAGCTCGTCGACGTGCCAGGGGGCGGCGGGGCCGTCGCCGCGGACGGCCAGGAACCGGCGGGCCAGCTCGGCCAGCGCCGCGGGCGCGTCCCCGAGCGTGACGACCTCGCCCCAGGCGGCGCCGACCCGCAGCTGCGCGCGGTGGGCGTCGAGCGCGACCAGGCCGAGGTCCTTGTGCCGGTCGGCGAGGTCGCCGCGGCCGTCGTCGAGCGTGAACAGGAAGCGGCCCGGCAGGTCGGCCAGCGCGTCGTGGGCCAGCAGCAGCGCGTCGAGCGCGGCGAGCACCGGCCGCAGGTCGGTGCGGCCGCCGGCGAGCCCGGTCTGGGGCGAGACGAGGACGTTGCGGACCCGGTCGTGGCGGGCCGACGGCAGCAATCCGGTCGCGGTGAGGGCGGCGAGCGCGTCGGCGGCCAGCAGGCCGTCGGTGGTCAGCGGCATCGCGCGGAGCTGGAGGTTGGCGCGGGCGGTGAGGCGGATCCGGCCGTCGCCGTACTGTTCGGCGACGGCGGCGAGCGCCCGCATCGCCGTACCGGTGACGCGGCCGCCGGGGACGCGGATCCGGACGAGTCCGCCGTCGTCGGCCGGCCAGGGGTGGACGATGCCGGGGCACCGGTCCGGTCGGCTGCGCGCCATGGGTGGGGTCCTTCGAGGCCGGGGCTCCTCGCGATCGCCCCACATCGACCTCACGACGGTCGGGCCGCAAGGGCCAGCAGGTCTTCGGACTCGGGATCATCCGGCCCGGAGCGTCTTCCCAGATCTCGCTCGGAGATCCAGTGACATCGTGCTCCGTCCGTCACCCACACCGCTGCGCGTCAGTCCCGGACTCGCACCGGGTTCCCTTCGCTGGCGCCGGCCACTCTAGCAATCCGATTCTGTCGGGCATCGTCGGTAGCCTGACCGCCATGCCCTCGCTCAAGGACGTCGTCGACCTGGTCCACGGCTGGTACCCCCCAGCCAGCGCCGACAGCTGGGACGCCGTCGGCCTCGTCTACGGCGATCCCGCGCAGCCGGTCAAGAAGGTGCTGCTCGCCGTCGACCCGGCGCCCGAGGTCGCGGCCGAGGCGGCGGAGTGGAAGGCCGACCTGCTCATCGTCCACCACCCGCTCTTCCTCAAGGGCGTCAACGGCTTCGCGGCCACCACGCCCAAGGGCCGCACGCTGCACACGCTGGCCAAGGCCGACTGCGCGCTGCTCACCGCCCACACCAACGCCGACCAGGCGGTCGGCGGGGTGTCCGAGGCGTTCGCGGTGGCGCTCGGGCTGACCGACCTGGCGCCCATCGTCCCGGCGCCGAGCGAGCCGCTCGACAAGCTCACCGTCTTCGTCCCGGCCGACGCCGCCGCGCCGGTGCGCGCGGCCATCGCCGAGGCCGGCGCGGGGCGCATCGGCGACTACGACTTCGCCTCCTTCACCAGCGCGCCGGGCGAGGGCCGGTTCCGCCCGCTCGACGGCGCCGACCCGGCGATCGGCACCATCGGCGAGCTCGAGGTCGTCCCCGAGGTCCGCATCGAGGTGGTCCTCGGCCGCAGCCTGCGCCCGGCCGTGGTCCGGGCGATGCTGGCCGCCCACCCCTACGAGGAGCCGGCCTACGACGTCGTCGCGCTCGCCGACCCGGGCCTGGTCACCACCGGCACCGGCCGGGTCGGGTCGGTCGCGCCGACCACGCTCGCCGAGTTCGCCGAGACGGTCCGCAAGGCGCTGCCCGAGACCCATCACGGCGTCCGCGTCGCCGGCGACCCCGACCGTCCGGTCAAGCGGGTCGCCGTCTGCGGCGGCGCCGGCGACTTCCTGCTCGACCGGGTCGCGGGCCTCGACGTCGACGTCTACGTCACCAGCGACCTGCGGCACCATCCGGCCGCCGAGTTCGTCGAGAAGGGCGGCCCGGCGCTGGTCGACGTCGCCCACTGGGCGGCCGAGTGGACCTGGCTCCCGGTGCTCGCCGAGCGGCTCCACGAGGCGCTCGGCGACGGCGTGGAGACCCGGGTGAGCGCGGCGGTCACCGATCCTTGGACAATGCACCTGTGAACGCCGATCCCGCCGCCCAGCTCCGTCTGCTCGACCTGCAGGCCCTCGACTCGCAGGTCGACCAGCTGCGCCACCAGCGCGCCAACCCCGCGGAGGCCGCGGAGATCAAGGACCTGCTCGGCAGGAGGTCCGACGTCGACGGCCGGATCCGCGACCAGCGCATCGTCGTCGACGACCTCGCGGTCGCCCAGGCCAAGGCCGACGCCGACGTCGAGCAGGTCAAGGCCCGCCGTACCCGCGACCGCGACCGGATGGACTCCGGCGCCGTCGCCAACCCCAAGGACCTCGAGCGCATGCAGCACGAGCTCGAGTCCCTGGAGCGCCGGATCGCGACTCTCGAGGACGAGGAGCTCGAGGTCATGGAGCAGCTCGAGGAGGCACAGTCGGCGATGGCCGAGCTGACCTCCGCGATCGACGAGCTCGACGGCCGCCTCGGCGAGCTCACCACGTCGCGCGACGAGCGGGCGGCGTCCCTCGACGCCGAGATCGCGTCGGTCGCCGCCGGGCGGCCCGCGATCGTCGCCGACCTCCCCGACGACCTGGTCGCGCTGTACGAGAAGCTGCGGGCCAACAAGGGCGGCATCGGCGTCGGCGCGCTGCGCGCCCGTCAGTGCGGCGGCTGCCAGCTGACCCTCGACGCGGGCGAGATCGCCGAGATCCGGGCCACCCCCGCGAACGTCGTGCTGCGTCACGAGGAGTGCCAGCGGATCCTGGTCCGCACGCCCGAGAGCGGGCTGTGACCGCTCGCCGGGTCGTCGTCGAGGCCGACGGTGGCTCGCGCGGCAACCCGGGCCCGGCGGCCTACGGCGCCGTCCTGCGCGACGCCGACACCGGCGCCGTCCTCGCCGAGGACGCCCGGACGCTCGGCGTCACCACCAACAACGTCGCCGAGTACTCCGGCCTCGTCGCCGGCCTGACCCTCGCCGTCGACCATGCCCCGGGGGCCTCGGTCGAGGTGCGCATGGACTCCAAGCTCGTCGTCGAGCAGATGTCCGGGCGCTGGAAGATCAAGCACGCCGACATGCAGACGCTCGCGGCCGAGGCCAAGGCGATCGCGCCCGCCGGCACGACGTACACCTGGGTGCCGCGGGCCGCCAACGCCCACGCCGACCGACTCGCCAACGAGGCGCTCGACGGCAAGCGTGCCGGCGTCACCCTGCCCGGCGCCGTCCCTGCCGACGGCCTGGCCGACGAGCCCGAGTCGGCGGCCGAGCAGGCCGAGTCGCCCGCCCGCGGGCCGGGGCAGCCGACCACGATCGTGCTGGTCCGCCACGGCGTCACGCCCCACACCACCGGACGGCGGTTCTCCGGCGGGCTGGGCGGCGACAACCCGCCGCTGTCCGACGAGGGCCGCGCGCAGGCCGCCGAGGTCGCGACCTGGCTGACCGAGCTGCGCGACAGCATCGACGTCGTCGTCGCCTCGCCGGTGCGCCGTACCCGCGAGACCGCCGACATCATCGCCGCCGAGCTGGGCCTGCCCGTCGAGGAGGACGCCGGCTTCGCCGAGATGGAGTTCGGCGAGTGGGACGGCCTCACCTTCGCCGAGGTCGCCGAGCGCGACCAGGCCCGGCTCGACGCCTGGTTCGCCGACATGGCGACGCCGCCGCCGGGCGGCGAGTCGTTCGTCGCCGTCCGCGAGCGGGTGCTCGCCGGCCTCGACCGGCTGCTCACCACCCACCGCGGCCGCACCGTCGTCGTGGTCAGCCACGTGACGCCGATCAAGACCCTCGTCGCGCACGCGCTCGACGCGCCGCTCGAGACCCTGTTCCGGATGGAGCTCGCGCCCGCCGCGGTCTCCGTCCTCGCGTTCTACGACGACCCGCGCACCGGCGAGTCGAAGGGCTCGATGCGTTTCTTCAACGCGCTCGCGCCGGGTCGCCGTACGCTGCGCGACTCCGGCCGCTGGTAGCCGTCGTACCGGACGAATCGGTCGCAAAACAGGCGATTTCGCGACCGATTCGTCCGGTACGACGGTGGCCCAGCCAGTGTTCGCGGAGGATCGGGTCGAGATCCCGGCGCCGGGACACCGTGGAGGTGTCCACCCACCACCGCGGCTGCTCGATGGTCCACAGGCGGGGTCCGGTCGTGCGGCCGGCTCGCTCGTACGCGCCGGAGATGCGATGGTGCAGGCGCGGCTGCTCACCGCGGCCGGCCACCATGATGACGACCTCGATCCCGAGGCGCCGCATGAGCTCCTCCCGCGCCAGATCCCGGCTGCGGCGTCGCCCGCTGTCGTGCACGCTGCCGTCGTACTCCCCGGCGACGCCGGCCTCGACGTCGAGCAGGTCGGGGGTCACGAGGTGGTTGCCGGCGAGGTCGAACACGGGCTGGTTGCAGCGAAGCTGCCGGTTCCGGTGTTCCTGCCAGGCGCGCCGCATCACGGTCTCCATCGGCGACCAGACGTTCTCCTCGGCCGCGTCGAGTGCGGCCTCGAGCCGGCGCTTGCCGGGCCGGCTGACGAGCCGGGCGGTGTAGGCCCGCAGCTCGGCGAGGCTCACCAGGTCGTCGTACATCGCCATCTCGATCGCGACCAGCGCGCTCGTCTCGCCGTCAGCCACCCGCGCCTCGTAGGTCACTGACCGGACCGGGATGGTGACGGGAAGTCCGTCGACCAGCATCACGTCGCCGGGCAGCAGCCAGTCCTCCGACACCACCACGCCGGGTCGCCGCCGACGGGCGTGCCGGTCGCCGACCGCCACCGGGACCGGCCGCGGACTGCTGTCGGCGGCCATGCCGTCGGACCAGCGCGCCCCCAGCCAGTGCAAGGCGGCCCACCCGGTGGCCGCACTGCCCTCCGGCATCGCGGCGACGGCGTCGACGATCCGTTGCGCCACGGTGTCGGCCACCCCGGCCGGGCGGTAGAGCCCGCGCCCGACCCTGGTCCAGGACGCCCCGCGCGCCTGACGGGGTGAGGGGCCCGTGACCCCACGCGGATCGGTGCGCGTCGGCACGACGAGTCCGGAACGGTTGATGCGCAACTCCATGCGGAGAGCATCCGCCGATCCGACGATCCGTGCGGCGCGCTCTCCACAGCCCCCGTCGTACCGGACGTTCTGGTCGCGAAATGGCGATTCTGCGACCAAAACGTCCGGTACGACGAGCCCTCAGAGTTCGCTGACGACGATGTCGAGCTGAGTTCCCGACTTCCCCGAGGCCGTCTCGACGGTCCAGCCCAGCCGGCCCAGGACGTCGGCGAGGGCGGCCGGGGTCCGCGGGTCGGCGCCGTCCTCGAGCAGCGCCCGGACGATCCGGCCCTTGGTGGCCTTGTTGAAGTGGCTCACCACCTTGCGGGTGCCGTTGTGCTCGTGCAGCACGCGGACCGTCGCCACGCGCGGCGCGAGCTCGGGCCCGGGCTTCCAGAAGTTCGCGTACATCCCCGAGCGCAGGTCGACGAGCAGCCCGCGCCCCAGCGCCGCGGTCATCACCGGCGGCAGCGCCTCGCGCCAGACCGCGGCGACCGGGCCGAGGTGGGGGAGCGAGGCGTCACCCGAGAGCCGGTACGACGGGATCCGGTCGCCGAAGCGGACCATCCCGAACAGGCTGGACGCGACCGCGACCCGGCTCGTGGCCCGGCGCTTGGCGGCGGGCGACAGGGTGGCGACGTCGAGGGCGTCGTACAGGACGCCGGTGTAGATCCGGTCGGCCCGCGCCGTCGGCGCGCTCGGCAGGTCGGCGTTGCGGTCGACGAGGTCGACCTGGCCGGCGGAGAGCCCGAGGACCTCGGCCGCCTTCGCCGGGTCGTCGCGGCACAGCGTGACCAGCGCGTCGAGCACCTCGCGGCGGGCGTGGGTCAGCTCGGGCAGCGCGAGGCCGGACAGGTCGAGCGCGGCTCCGCGGGACGGAACGGACTTGCCCTCGCTCGGCGGCAGCAGGATCAGCACCGGCCAAGGATAGGGTCGACGACATGCCGAGCAACCTCGTGGTCCGGGTGAAGGCGAGCTCCCCAGCGCTGCAGCAGGGTCTGGAGCAGATCGCGAAGGAGCTGGCCCTGCCCGGCGAGTTCCCTGCCGAGGTGGTCGAGGCGGCGAAGGGCGCGGCCGCGGCCGTCGTCCTGCCCGAGCTCGACCGCACCGACATCCCGTTCCTCACCATCGACCCGGCCGGCTCGATGGATCTCGACCAGGCGCTCCACATCGAGCGCGCCGGCGACGGGTTCCGGGTCCACTACGCGATCGCAGACGTCGCCGCCTTCGTCCACCCGGGCGACCCGATCGACGTCGAGGCCAACCGCCGCGGCGAGACGCTGTACGGCGCCGGCACGCGCATCCCGCTGCACCCCGCCGAGCTCTCCGAGGACGCCGCCTCGCTGCTGCCCGACCAGGTCCGGCCCGCGCTGTTGTGGACCCTCGACCTCGCCGCCGACGGCGCCCTCACGAAGGTGCACGTCGAGCGCGCGAAGGTCCGCTCCACCGCCCGCTGGTCGTACGTCGACGCGCAGCGCGCCATCGACGGGGGCACCGGCGGCGACGTGCTCGCCCTGCTCCAGGTGGTCGGCGAGCTCCGCACCCAGCAGGAGATCGCCCGCGGCGGCGTCTCGCTGCCGCTGCCCGAGCAGGAGGTCGACGAGCTCGACGGCGGACTGCAGCTGGCCTTCCGCGAGCAGCTCCCGGCCGAGCAGTGGAACGCCCAGATCTCGCTGCTGACCGGCATGGGCGCGGCCACGCTGATGGTCGGCGCCAAGGTCGGCATGCTGCGCACCCTCCCGCCGCCCGACCCGCGCGACGTCGCGCGGCTGCGCCGGGTCGCGAAGGGCCTGCGGATCTCCTGGCCCGCCGACGTCGACTACCCGGCGTTCATCCGGTCCCTCGACCCGAAGGTCTCCCAGCACCAGGCGATGGTCGTGGCGTGCACCCGGCTGCTGCGCGGCAGCGGCTACGCCGCCTTCGACGGCGAGCTGCCCGAGCAGACCCGGCATTCCGCGATCGCCGCCGAGTACGCCCATGTCACCGCGCCGCTGCGCCGCCTCGGCGACCGCTACGCCGGCGAGGTCTGCGTCGCGATCTGCGCCGGCACGCCGGTCCCCGACTGGGTCGCCGCGGCGCTGCCGGGCCTGCCCAAGACGCTGCAGGACTCCGCGCGCCGGGCGAGCGCCTACGAGCGCGCGGTGCTCGACCTGGTCGAGGCGGCGGTCCTCGCCGACCGGGTCGGCGACCGCTTCGACGGGGTGGTCACCAGCGTCAAGGAGGACGATCCGACCACCGGCGTCGTCGTCCTCGGGGAGGTCGGGGTGGAGGCCCCGGTGACCGCCGCGAGCGCGCTGCCCCTGGGCGAGGACGTCCAGGTCACGCTCGCCTCCGCCGACGTCGCGACCCGCAAGGTCGCGTTCACGCTGTCGTGAAGATCCTCGTCACCGGCGGCGTCCGGTCGGGCAAGTCCCGCCACGCCGAGAGCCTGTTCGCCGACGCGCCCGCGGTCACCTATGTCGCCGCCGGCCCCCAGTACGACGACGCCGACTGGGCCGCCCGCGTCGCCGCCCACCGCGACCGCCGCCCGTCGTCCTGGACGACGGTCGAGACGATCGACCTCGCCGATGCGCTCGGCGCGGCTGACGGCCCGGTGCTCGTCGACTGCCTCGGCACCTGGCTGACCGGCGTGATCGACGCCGGATCGCTGTGGGCGGCGCCGGTCGAGGACGTCGAGGCCGTGGTGAACGGGCGCCTCGACGAGCTGGTGGCGGCGCTGGCCGAGGTTCCCGCGGAGCGGATCGTCGCGCTGGTCACCAACGAGGTCGGCCTGGGCGTCGTCCCCGACCACCGCTCCGGACGGCTGTTCCGCGACCTGCTCGGCACGGTCAACCAGCGGGTCGCGCAGATGTGCGCCGAGGTCCACCTGGTGATCTCCGGGCGCGTGCTGCGCCTCTGAGGGGCGCTCAGGCGCCCGCGAGCCCCATCAGCAGGACGGCGAGCGCCAGCTCGATCCCCGCGCCGAAGACGTCGCCCGTGACGCCGCCGAACCGCTGGATCGCGCGCACGGTCAGCGCCACCACGACGAGGGCCGCGACGCCCACGGTCACCGGCCCCCGCACCGGGTCGGCGAGCACGGCCAGCGCGGCCAGTGCCGCCCACCCGAGCACCGCGACGGCGACGGGTACCCGGCGGGTGAAGGTGACGCCGAGGCCGTCCTGGCGGGCGGGCGGGACGAGCGTGCAGGCGGTGATCCAGAGTGCCGCGCGCGAGGCGCAGACCGCCGCTCCGGCGACGACCGGGCGCTCGGCGTAGGCCATCAGGCTCGCGGCCTGCGCCCCGAGCACCAGGACGAGCGCGGCGACGCCGGCGGGGCCTGCCGTACCGCTCTTCATGACGGCGAGCGAGCGCTCCCGGTCGTAGGACGCGGTCAGCCCGTCGGCGACGTCGGAGAGCCCGTCGAGATGCAGCGCGCGGCTGGCGGCGGCGAGCAGGGCGAGGGCGGCGAAGGCGACGGCGAGCGGCGGCAGGTCGAGGCGGGCGCCGCCCCACACCACGGCGCCGACGAGCGCGCCGAGGGGGAGCGCGGCGAGCGGCGCGAGCAGCAGCGCGCCGGTGGCGACGCCGGGCGTCACGCGCAGCACGGGCGGCACCCGGAGCGCGGTCAGCATGCCGATCGAGAGCCGCAGGCTCCGACCGACGAGCGCCACGCTCACTCCGGCGGCATCAGGTCGGCGAGCAGCGCCACGTCGCGCAGGAGGGCGACGGCCGAGCGGAGCACCGGTACGGCGGCGACCGCGCCGGAGCCCTCGCCGAGGCGCAGGCCCAGGTCGAGCACGGGGGACAGGCCGAGCTTGTCGAGCGCCAGCGACTGCGCCGGCTCGGTGGAGCGGTGACCGGCGGCGAACCAGGCGGCCGCGCCGGGTGCGATCCGGTCGGCGGTGAGCGCGCAGGCGACCGACATCAGGCCGTCGAGGAGCACCGGCACGCCGCTCTCGGCGGCCTCGAGCAGGTAGCCCACGGTCGCGGCCAGGTCGGCGCTGCCGACCGCCTGCAGGGTCTGGACCGGGTCGGCAAGCCGGTCGCCGGCGCGGTCGAGGGCCTGCTGGACGACGGCCGTCTTGTGCTGCAGTGCCGCGTCGTCGACGCCGGTGCCGCGGCCGGTCACCTCGGCGGCGGGCAGGCCCAGGCCCGCCGCGACCATCGCCGAGGCAGGGGTGGTGTTGCCGATGCCCATGTCGCCGGACAGGAGCAGCTGGGCGCCGGCTTCGATCTCCTCGCGGGCGACCGCGCGGCCGGCGGCGAGCGCCTGGGCGGTCTCGGCCTCGGTGAGCGCGTCCTCGACGTGGATCGCGCCGCTGCCGCGCCGTACCTTGTGGGCCTGGACGTCGGCCGGCACGCCCTCGAGGTCGTCGTCGACGCTGATGTCGAGGACCCGCACGTGGACGCCGTGCGCGGTCGCCAGCGCCGAGACGCCGGCCTTGCCGAGGACGAAGGTGCGGACCATCGCCGGCGTGATCGCCGGGGGATAGGCCGAGACGCCGTGCTGCGCGACGCCGTGGTCGCCGGCGAAGATCACCAGCCGGACGTCGTCGAGCGGACGCGGCGGGACCTCGCCCTGCGTCGCCGCCACCCAGACCCCGAGGTCGCCGAGGCGGCCGAGCGCGCCGGCAGGGGTCGCGAGGCCGGCGAGGCGGTCGGCGGCACGGGCGCGGGCGTCAGGGTTCGGCGGCGGTACGGCGGCGGCGGTCATGGCCGCAACCTATCCTCCCCGGGTGGCTCACTCCGTCCTCGCGGTTCCCGTCCCGGCCCTCGAGCCGTACGTCCGCGGGCGCTGGGAGCACTACGACCCGGGCTGGGTGTCCCGCGACCCCGCGTTCACCCACGCCCACATCACCGCGCTGGCGCCCTTCGTGACCGCGCCGAGCGCGGGCGACCTGGAGCGGGTCGCCGAGATCGCCCGGACCACCCCGGCCCTCGACTTCGCTCTCGCCGAGATCGCCGCCTTCCCCGACGGCATCGTGCACGCGGTGCCCGAGCCCACGGGGCCCTTCACCGAGCTGACCGCGCGGCTGTGGCGAGCCTTCCCCGAGTGCCCGCCGTACGAGGGCCGGTTCGGCGACGTCGTCCCCCATCTGACCCTGGATCGGCTCGCCCCGGAGGTCTCCGTGGCGTCCGTCGAGGCGGACCTGGAGGGCCTCCTGCCGGTCCGGACGAGGGCCGAACGGCTCGAGCTGCAGTGGTACGACGAGGGCGAATGTCGAGTTTTATGGGCATGGCCTTTCGGACGATGGGGTGAATTCGTGTAGCGTCACGCGCGTCGCGTCGAGAACGTCGCGGCGCGAACACCAAGGAGATACAAAATGGCTCAGGGAACCGTTAAGTGGTTCAACAGCGAGAAGGGCTTCGGCTTCATCGCCCCGGCCGACGGCACCCCGGACGTCTTCGTCCACTTCTCGGCCATCCAGGGCTCGGGCTACAAGTCCCTGGACGAGAACCAGCAGGTCGAGTTCGACGTCACCCAGGGCCCGAAGGGCCCCCAGGCGGAGAACGTCCGCCCGCTCTGACGAGCACGTCCGAGCCCCGTCCCGCATCGCGGGCCGGGGCTCGGTTTGTTTTTGCGTGCCCGGCGACCGGTCAGTGGGTGACCTTGAGCCCGACGATGCACCCGATCAGGCCCAGGATGAGCAGCACCCGGACCACGCTCATCGGCTCGGCCCCGGTCGCCATCGCGTAGACGACGGTGAGCGTCGCGCCGATCCCGACCCAGACGGCGTACGCCGTCCCGAGCGGCAGGGTGCGCATCGCGTAGGCGAGACCCACCATGCTCGCCACGTTGGCGACCAGGAACACCACCGACGGCACCAGGCGGGTGAAACCCTCGGTGCGGGCCAGTGCGGTCGCCCACACGGTCTCGAGACATCCGGAGATGACCAGCACGATCCACGCCATGACGACTCCTCATGGCCGTCTTGTCGCGCTCCGGGTACGGCTCCCTCGTCCGGCAGCCGGTCTCGGCTGTGCGAGCAGATTACCGTGGAGGTATGACGCCCGTGCGCATCGTGCGGGGAATCCTGATCCTCATCCTGGCCGCGGGAGTCGGCGCGGCCGGCGTCGAAGGCTGGCGCCTGTTGTGGGGCGACTCCGTGTCGACCGAGGCCGCCGATCCGGCGCCCTCCGTTTCCGCCGGCCCGGTTCCACCCGGTCGGCCGGTCTCCTGGACCCGGCTCACCGTCGCGGGCGCCGTCCTGACCGTCGGCTACGACGGCAGCGCGTGCCAGGCGTCCAACCAGGCCGTGGTCGACGAGACCAGCCGGCGCGTCGTGATCACGACGTACGCGAAGGTGAAGCGGGGCGAGTGCATCGCAATGGCCGTCGGCTACGACCTGAAGGTGACGCTGGCCGCGCCGCTCGGCTCGCGACCCGTGTACGACGGGGCGTGCCTCAGCGCGGCCGGCGGCGCAGCGAAGCCGGACCCGAAGTGCCGGCGGTGAAGTGCTGGTAGTCCTTCGGCCCGGTCCAGGCGCCGCCCCACGACCAGCCGATGCTCGCGAAGGCGCGGACCACGACGTCGCCGTCCCGGATCACGCCGGGGCCTGCGGTCGGGTGGGCGTCCGACGGTGACTGCGCCGTCAGGTAGGGGTTCTCCCGCGGGTTGACGTCGACGGCGGCGCCGTACGCGTGGGCGGAGAGGGCGGTGCTGCCCGCGACCTTGCGGAAGTTGAAGCCGGAGGTGTTGTCGGCGGCCATCGAGCGCTCGTCGTCACCGCGGTACTCGTCGACCAGGCGCATCCGGCGGATCGGCCAGCGGGCGTCGTAGAGCCGGCGGAAGACGCCGACGACCGCGGCGGCGTACCGCTCGTGCACGACCAGCTCGCCGGTGTGCGGGCGGCCGTCGAAGCCGACATAGCCGAGCCGGAGATAGCGGAGGTCGCGCAGCGGCACCGGGCACCCGGCGTGGTGGCTGAAGCGCATCCGCGCGCGCAGCGCGGGCCCGATCCGCTCGATCGTCCCCGTGTACGGCGTGGGCGACGCCCCCGCGTGTCGCGCGAGCCCGGTGCAGTCACGGAGCCCCCGCCAGGCCGCGACGGCCGCCTCGCGAGCGGGCCCGCCGAGCGGGTAGGGCCGCCCGTCGGGGTGGATCCGCGCGGGGACGAGTGCGTCGCCGACCACCTGTCCGTCGCGGACGGTCAGCCGGAGCACGCCGGTCTCGGGCTGGTGATCGTGGTACCAGAGGAAGTTGCCCAGCCCGTAGCCGACGTAGGTCGTCCCCAGCCAGCCGGACCCGAGCAGCACGTGCGCGTGACTGCCGACGACCACGTCGGCGCCCGCGTCGGCGAGTGCCTGCGCGGTGGACAGCTGCCGGTGGGTCGGGCAGGACCGGAGCTCCTCGCCCCAGTGCAGGTAGACCACGACGACGTCGACCTGCCGGCTCGCCGCGCGCACGGCCGCGATCAGCGCGCGGGGGCGGTCGCCGTGCGCCGCGGCCAGGCCGGGGTTGTGGAGGCCGGCGGCCCACACGTCGCTGGATCCCTCCCGCATCGACGCATCGGCTGCGAGGAAGGCGAAGCGCGTGCCCCGCACCGTCACGATGTACGGCGTGAACGCGGCGTCGCGGTCGCGCCCGACGCCGACCACGGGCACCGGGCTGCGACCGATCGCCGCGAGCGTGTCGGCGAGCCCCTCGGGCCCGTAGTCCGCGCCGTGGTTGTTGGCCATGGTGACCACGTCGACGCCCGCCGCGGCGAGCAGGTCGAGGGCCGCCGGCGTGGTGCGGAAGTGGAAGCGCCGGCCCGGCACCTCGATCTCCTTCGCCTCCGGGCGGCGCCCCGGCTCGGCGATGGCCGACTCCAGGTTGACCATCGCGAGGTCCGCGGACGCGAGCGCGTCCGTGATCGGGCCGAGGGCGTCGCGCGGATGGTCGAGCAGCCCGGCGAGGTGCGCCTCGAAGTGGACGTCCCCGGCGAACGCCAGGGTCACCGTGCCGTGCGCGCCGGCCGGCTCACCGCCGGCCGGCGCGGGGTCCACGAACCGGGTCGAGGCGACCATCTGCCGCAGCTGCTCGACCTGCCGAGGACCGACGCCGAGATCGGCGACCCAGGCGAGGACGACGCGCTCGCCGGCGACGTCGAGGATCCAGATCCCGGCGCGCTCCCCGGTGCCGGTGAGCCGCCACTCGCCGTCGTCGGTGGCGAGGATGTCCCAGTCCTGGTTCTCGCAGGTCGTCGGCCGGTCGTGTCCCCGCGGCACCGCGTAGTCGAGGTAGAGGCCGTCGTAGCCGTCGATCGTCACCGGTACGGGTGTCGTGGCGGGGGCGCCCAGCTGCCGGGTGAGGGCCGCGGCGAGGTCGGCGACCGTGGGGCCGGGGTCGTGCAGCGTGGCGGACTTGCGGTGCCGCGGGGTGCCGCAGGGGTCGCCGAACACCTCGGTCGGCCGCAGGTAGCCGACGCCGCGGAACCGCCCGTCCCGGTCGGTCTCGTCGCCGGCGACGAGCGTCCAGTCCTGGTAGCGGCCGAAGCCGGCCGGCGCGCGCATCAGCGCCAGCTTGGCGGCCGATCCCCATGCGTCGAGCGCGTAGGAGCCGGCGGGCAGGGGAGCGTCCGGGGGAGTCTCGCCGAGCAGCTGCCCGGTCCGGTCGGCCGTCAGGTCGGGGACGAAGCGCGCGGTCGCGGCCATCCGCACCAGCTCGGCAGGGTGGCTGGTGTGGCCGGGGATGACGCGTACGCCGGCCACGACCCGCCGGCCGTCGACGTCGAGGATCCAGAGGTGGACGCGGGTGCGGGCCAGGTCGGCGCCGTACCAGTTGCCGCCGGGGCCCTGGAACAGCCGGTAGAGATCGCCGCAGGCCGCGATGTCGGCCGGTGCGGTGATGGTCAGGGCGAGGCCCGGGTAGCCGCCGACGGTGACGGCGTGGGGGCGGGTCGACGGCCCCTCGGCGGCGACCAGCGCCCGTGCGAGGTCGCCGACGCGGGGACCGACGGGGACCACGCCGCCGTGCCGGCACGGCTGGGTCTCGACGCCGCCCAGGTCGCCGGTGAGGAACATCAGGTCCCCGAACTCGTCCGGGGCCTCCGTGCCGTGACCGGCGTCGATGACCCAGCCGCCGGCCGAGTAGTAGCCGGCGGGGACGTCGACGAGCGCCCGCGCCGGGCCCTCGTCGCCCATCAGTGGGACGGCGTACGTCGCGGGCGCCAGCGCCGTGCCTGCCGTGATCGGCCGGAGGTCGACCGGGCCGCCGCCGGTGCTCGGGGCGCGGGGCGAGGCCGAGCCCGGCGGCGCCGAGATCGGCTCGGGAGCGGGGGTGGCGCTGCAGGCCGCGACGAGGAGGGCGAGCGCGGCGAGCGCCGTCGGTGCGGTGGTTCGGGGGTTCATGACGGGCTCCTTGGGGGCGTCGGGAAGAGCGGACGCTCCCGTTGTGCGACCGGGCGGTTCCGGCGTGCCTCCGGAGCGGTATCGGCCCGGTAACGGCCCCGTTGACGGCCGGTCGGGGCGGGCGGACAGTCGGACCATGGGTGTCGCCGTGCTCGGCCCGTTGCAGGTCGACGGGCAGGTCGACGGCCTGAGCCCTCGGGACCGGGTCGTGCTCTCGGCGCTCGTCGTGCGCGCGGGCGAGCCGGTCACCACGCACGCGCTGGGCGACGCGCTGTGGGGCGAGGCGCTCCCGGCGTCCTGGGCCAAGGTGCTGCAGGGCTGCGTGGTCCGGCTGCGCAAGCAGCTCGGCAGCGGCGCGATCCAGTCGACGGCCAACGGCTACCGCCTCGCGCTCACCGACGAGGAGCTCGACCACCGGCGGTTCGAGCGGCTGCTCGAGCGGGCCCGCGAGGCGTTGGCGGGCGGCGACCCGGCGCGGGCGTCGTACCTGGCCCAGGAGGCGCTGGACCTCTGGCGCGGGCCGGCGCTGCCGGACCTGACGGAGTGGGAGCCGGGCCGCGTGGAGACGGTCCGCCTCGACGAGCTGCGCCGCGACGCCGAGGAGCTGCTGGTCGAGGCGGAGGTCGCCGCCGGCCGGGCCCGCGAGGTCCTGGAGCGGGCTCGGGCGCTGGTCACCCAGGCGCCCTTCCGCGAGCCGCGGTGGGCGCTGCTCGCCCGCGCCCTGCACGCGTCGGGCCGGCAGCCGGAGGCGCTCGGCGCGATCAGGCGGGCCCGGGCGATGCTGGTCGACGAGTTCGGGCTCGACCCCGGACGCGAGCTGGTCGAGCTCGAGGCGCTGCTGCTGCGGCAGGACCCGTCCCTCGCGCCCGCGCCGCCGACCCGGGTGCGGGTCGGCTGTCCCTATCGCGGCCTGCTGCCCTACGACGCCGCGGACGCCGACTCCTTCTTCGGTCGCGAGGACGACGTCGCCGCCTGCCTTCGCCGCCTACGCGACACCGGCGTGCTGGCGGTCGTCGGCCCCTCCGGGGTGGGCAAGTCGTCGCTGGTCCGCGCCGGCGTGGTCGCGTCGCTGGTGCGGAACGGGCCGCCGGTGCTCGTCACCTTGCCCGGCGCGCACCCGCTGGACTCGCTGGGCGGGCTGAAGCCCCGCGGCCGCCAGGTGCTCGTCGTCGACCAGGCCGAGGAGGCGGTGACGCTCTGCGCAGACCCGGCGGAGCGGTCGGCGTACTTCGCGGCGCTCGCCCTGCACGTGGGCTCCGGCGGCCGGCTGGTCCTGGCGCTGCGGGCCGACCATCTCGGCGACCTGGCGCCGTACCCGGAGATCGCGCGGGTCCTCGAGGACGGCCTCTACCTGCTCGGCCCGATGAGCGAGTCCGGACTGCGCAGCGCGATCGAGGGGCCGGCGCACCGGGCGGGGTTGCGGCTGGAGGCGGGACTCGTCGACCTGCTGATCCGTGAGGTGGAGGGCGAGCCGGCCGCGCTGCCGCTGCTCTCACATGTGCTCCGCGAGACCTGGGACCGCCGCGAGGGACCGACCCTCACCGTCGTGGGCTACCGCGCCACCGGCGGCATCCGGCAGGCCGTGTCGCAGACCGCCGAGGCCCTGTACGACGCCATGGACGCCCCGCAGCGTGCCCAGCTGCGCACCCTGCTGTTGCGGCTGGTGCTGCCGAGCGCGGACGGCGACCCGGTGCGCGCCCGGGTGCCGCGGGCCAGGTTCGCCGTGGACACCGAGCACGCGCTGCTCGTCGAGCGGCTGGTCGAGGCCCGCCTGGTCAGCATCGACGACGAGACCGTGCAGATCGCCCACGAGGCGCTGGTGCGGGTCTGGCCGCGGCTGCGCGGCTGGCTCGACGACGACCTCGACGGCCAGCGGCTGCTGCGGCACGTCGCCGGTGCCGCCGACGCCTGGGACGCGATGGGGCGGCCTGCAAGCGAGCTGTACCGCGGGCCCCGGCTCGCCCGCACCCAGGAGTGGCGCGAGCGCGAGACGCCGGACCTCACCGACACCGAGGCCGCCTTCCTGGACGCCTCCGCCGCGCTGGAACGGGCCGAGCGGCGGGAGGCGGAGACGCGGGCCGCCCGCGAGCGCCGCTCCCGGCGCCGGCTGAGCGGGGCCCTGGCCGGGCTCGGCGTCCTCCTGGTGCTCGCGCTGGTGGCGGGCGCGCTCGCCGTCCGAGCGGCGCACCGGGCCGACCGGAGTCGTCGCGCCGGCGAGGCGGCGGCTGCCCTGGCCGAGGCGCGGCGGGCCGGCGACCAGGCGCTCGTCGCGAAGGACACGGCCACCGCCCTGCTGCTGTCGGTGGAGGCCGGCCGGATCGACGGCTCGGCCCAGGCACGTGACAACCTCGGCGCGGTGCTGACCCGGGCGGGCGCACTGGAGCGGGTGAGCAGTCTCGGCGGGGAGCTCGCGGTGTCGTCCGCGCTCAGCCCGGACGGGCGGACGTTCGCCGCCAGCCTCGCGCCGGACGCCGTCCGGCCCGGCGTCCACCTGTACGACGCCGCGACCCTCGCGCCGCTCGACCTCCCGGCGACGCAGCCGTCGAGCATCATCCGGTTCTCGCCCGACGGCCACCAGCTCGCGATGGCGGTCAACCAGTGGGTTCCGTCCGGACCGCCGCGGCTCGACGAGCTGCCGATCCAGCTGCTCGACCTGCCGGGCGGCGCGCTGTCCGACCGGCAGCTCGGTGGCTGGCGACCGGGGGACAGCATCGAGTACGCCCTCGCCTACAGCGCCGACGGCCGCCGGATCGCCGCCGTGGTGCAGCACTGGGACGTCGACGAGAAGCACTTCACCGGACGCGGCACCGCCACCGTCTGGGACCTGCGACATCCCGCGGAGCCGATCTTCGGCGTCGACGTGCCCGAGTACGCCCTGCTCGACCTCGACGCCGACGGCAGCCGTCTCGTCGTGGTGAGCGCCGGACGGCGCCCCCTGCGGACCTACGACGTCGACTCGGGCCGCCTCGTCGCGGTGGCCGCCGTCCCGCTGCCCGCGAAGCAGGACGCGACCGGGATCGACATCAGCCCGGACGGCGCCACGATCGCGGTCGGCACGGGCGCCCGCGTGCTCCAGTACGACGCCCGGACCCTGCGCCGGCGCGGCCCGGCGCTCCGCGGCGCCGACCTGGCCGAGGGCGCCGTCTACTCGCCCGACGGCCGCTTCCTGCTCACCGCATCGGCCGACGAGAGCGTCAACGTCTGGGACGCCGGCACCGGCGTGCTCGCGCACCGCTTCGCGGCGCCGGGCGGCGTCTGGCCGTCGTCGATGTCGTGGGCGCCGGACGGCCGTGCCGTCTACGCCACGGCCGCCGAGGTGGGCGTGATGAGGTGGCGCCTCCCGGACGCCTCGCAGGTGCTGACGCTCGGCGAGAGCACCCCGGCATCGACCGGGGAGGCGTACGACCTGTCGGTCGCGGCGCCGGACGGCCACACCGTGCTGCGCACCCGGGCCGGGCGGCTGTGGTTCGTCGACCTGCGCACCGGCCGGCAGACCCCGCGGTCGGCGCCGGTGCAGGACGTCTGGAACCCGCGTTGGTCGCCGGACGCGCGCTGGCTGCTCACCGTCGGGGGCGACGAGCGACTGCGGATCTGGGACACGGCGACCGGGCGCCAGGTCGCCTTCCGTCAGTTCCCGCGCGGGGAGCAGCTGGTCGCGACGTTCAGCGGCGACGGGGAGCGGGTCTACGTGGTCGACCGAACCGGCCTGCTGCAGACGCTCGACCGCGCCACGCTGGACGACGTCGCGGACGCCGTACCGGTGGGCGTGGTGACCACGCTGGGTGCGCGCGGCGACCTGGTGATCGTGCTGCACCTGGACGGCTCGGCGACCCGCGTCCGGCCCGAGACCGGTGAGATCGTCGACGCGGTGCCGGCCCGCACGCTCAGCGATCCCGACAACGCCCCGAACGACGCGTCGCCCGACGGCCGGCTGCTGGCCACCGCCGACCGGGAGGGCCGGATGCGCCTGCTCGACCTGCAACGGAACGCATGGATCGGCACCGATGCGCGCGCCGACACCCTCGCCGACGCCGGCGGTTGGGTCGCCTTCGCTCCCGACGGCAACCAGTTCGCGGCCCTGCAGAGCAACCGGGTCGGCCTCTGGGACGGCCACACCGGCGCCTACCTCGGCAGCCTGCCGCTGCCCGAGCTCGCCACCGGCGGCTCGATCCGCTACCTGCCCGACGGCTCCGGCCTGCTCGTCGCCGCGCGCGACGGCCGCACCTGGACCGCCGACACCGGCACCGCCGGCTGGCCCGAGCGGGCGTGCGTGATCGCCGGGCGGAACCTGACGCGGGCGGAGTGGAAGCGGTACTTCCCGAGCCGGCCGTACGGCCGTACCTGCGAGCAATGGCCGGCGGGCGCGTGAGCTACTTGCTCAGCAGCACCACGTCGAACGTCGTCCCGGGAGGCGCCCCTGGGCTGAACGGCGGCGGCAGGCCGAGGTCGAAGCGCGCGTTGACGGCCGCGATGGTGTCGCCCTTGACGGCGGCGGTCGACGGGACGTGCAGCAGGTCGGAGTGGATGGTGTCGACCAGGACGCCGTGCGAGTAGTCGCCGGAGAGGTCGACGACGGCGATCGAGCTGGCGAAGTTCTGGACGACGTACAGCCGGTGCCCCTCGAGCTGGAGCCCGTCCGGCGTGCCGGCGATCAGGCCGCCGCCCGCGACCGGGATCTCGGTGCTGACGCCGGTCTTGGGGTCGACCAGCGCGACGATGCCGAGCTGCGTGTGGTTGACGATCAGCATCGAGCCGTCGGGCGTCGCGTCGATGCCGTTGAGCCCGAAGGTGCCGGGGATGGACGTCCCCGCCGGGCCGGTGAGGTGGATCGCGACCGGGGTGCCGAAGCCGTGGTCGCCGTACGGGACCTTGTAGACGTAGGGCGCGAAGGTGTCGGTGAAGTAGGCCGCGTCCTTCGTCAGCGCCACGTCGTTGGTGAACGTCGACGGCGACCCGACGGTGATGTCGGCGACGTCGGCGCCGGTCCGGCTGTCGTAGACGTAGACGTGTCCGCCCAGGCCGCCCGCGACGAACAGCAGCTTGCGGGCCTCGTCGACCCGCATCCCGACCGCCGCCCGGTCGGGATTGTGCGCGATCACCCGGCCCTCGCCGGTGCGGAGGTCGCCGCGGTAGATGTCACCGCTGCGCAGCGACCCGACGTAGAACGTGCTGCCGGTGCCGATCGCGATCCCCTCCGGCTGGAAGTCGACCGGCAGTGGGACCGTCGACGGCGCCCGCGCCGCCGACGCCGGTGCGGCGAGCAGGAGGGCGGTCGGCAGGGCGATGGCGAGTCTGAGCAGGCGCATGACGGACTCCTCCGCAGGGACGCTGGTTCCGGTCCAGCGTGGTCCCGCGGGTGGCGGCGTGCCATCGCCAATTCATGGGTTCCTTGTCGTGACCCGCGCCCGGTGCGGGCGCGGGTCACTCATCGGCGCCGCTCGGGATCACTTCCCGCCGGACAGCTTGATCGTGCTCTGGTCGAAGCCGTCGCCGCAGGTGAAGACGCCGCAGGCCGTGGCGAAGGTGATGCTGGCCGCCTTGCCGCCGCGGAAGAGGCCGTTGTCGGCGGTGATCGTCATCGACCACGGCTGCACCGAGCCGTCGCACAGGACGTCGGTCTCGCCGGATCCGGTGATCTTGAGCCGACCCACGCGCTGGGTCACGGTCGCGTCGAGGAAGGCGAAGTCGACCTGGCCGGTGCAGGTGACGGTGCCGCTGACGATCACGTCGCCGGCCTTGGTGAACCGCGCGTTGTGGTTGACGGTGACGCTGATCGTCGGGGGCGGCGGGACGTTGTCGACGGTGAGCGCCAGCGTGCCGCCGTTGCCGCCGCCGTCCTGCTGGTCGTCGATGACCAGGATCGCGTACGTCGTCCCGGCGGTGGCGTCCCACGCCGTCGCGCCGGGCCCGCACGACACGGTCTCGAAGGAGCCGGGACCGCCGGTGCCGACCAGGACGCCGGCGCTGTAGCCAGACCCGCTCACGTCGGCGACGAGCGCGCCGTCGGTCGTGGCGGTCACCTCGTACCAGACGCTCGCGTCGGTGGCCGGCGCGCCGCACGTGGCGTTCAGCTCGGCGTCGTCGGCGTCGGTGGTTGCCTCGGTCGTGTCCTGCGTGACCGAGAACGGAAGCGCGCCGACCGTGACCCGCCCGCCGTACCCGTCATTGGACGGTGGCGCGGCGGAGGCCGGTGCGGCGAGGCCCAGCATCGCGAGAGGCAGGGCGAAGAATGCGGCAAGGCGGGGTGTTCTCATGGGATTCCTCCTGATCCCGAGCGCCCCGGTCCCACGCGCCCGCGTGAAATTCGTCCTCCCATTGACGCGCAGAACGAGGTGCCGCGCAAGCGGTTGCGGCACCCGCGGTTGCGAGGGTGCCCCATGCCCGTTGTTCGAACATATGTTCTATTCTTGGGGGGTGGGGCACCGTCACGTCTGGGTCAAGGAGAAGTTCGGGCCCCGCATGCTGCCCGGCTTCCTGCTCGCCTGGCGGCAGACCCCCGACGGCTGGGAGGCGCTGGTGACGTGGGCGGCGTCCGGGCCCGACATGATCATGACCGACTGGGTGCCCGCCGAGCGGCTGGCGCCGGTGGCCGCCGAGCGCCCGGGGATGGGTACGGCGTACGGCTGACCCGGAGGTCGCCGGCCGGGGGATGGGGACGGGCTGGCCTGTAAGCCGGGTTCTGTCCCTCGTTGCCGAGGGGGCGACCATCCATCTAGGGCTGCCGTTGCCGACAGCCTCGAGCGACCTACCCGCACACTCGGGCGAGCCGCCCTCGAACGTGTGCTGTCTGGTCTTGCTCCGGGTGGGGTTTGCCGAGCTGCGCCGGTCACCCGGCGCACTGGTGGGCTCTTGCCCCACCGTTTCACCCTTACCGCGCCCGAAGGCACGGCGGTCTGTTCTCTGTGGCACTGTCCCGCGGGTCACCCCGGGTGGGTGTTACCCACCACCCTGCTCTGTGGAGCCCGGACTTTCCTCGGGACCCGTCGCCTCGCGGCGGGGGTCACGCGGTCGCCCGGCCAGCCCGTCCGCGGCACACTCTAGGGAACAACGGCGCGGCCGCGACAGTTGAGGGCCGTATGACCGAGACTCCCGACATCCGGATCCTTCCGCCGATCGCCCCGATCGTGTTTCCCGGTGCGACGGAGCGGCACGAGGCGGCCTACCGGACCGCCCACGACTTCCTGGCCCGCCGGGCCCCGCGCGAGGCGCTCGAGATCCTCGAGCCGGCGCTCGCGGAGGAGCCCGACAACCGCGGCCTGCGGTCGCTGCGGGCGTGGGCCTACCTGATGCGCGCGCAGTTGCAGAAGGCGGCCGACGAGCTCGCCGGGCTGGTCGCCGACGACCCCGCCGACTCGTGGAGCCGGCACGCGCTCGGCCGGGCGCTCGAGCGCCAGGCCAAGTACGACGAGGCGCTGCCGCACCTGCGGCTGGCCGCGGCGATGACCGGCGACCCCGAGCACGAGTACGACGTCCTGCGCGTCGAGCGGCTCGCGGGCCGGATCGACGCCTGACCCGCGCCCGCGGCGCCCTCGACGGAGTAGGTTCGGACCATGGCCTCCGACAACGAGTACTGGTTCTGCCTCAAGCACCACACCGTCGAGGGTGTCGAGGGCTGCCCCAACAAGGATCGCCTCGGCCCCTACCCGACCGAGGCCGAGGCGGCCCGCGCGCTCGAGCACGCCGCCGAGCGCACCGAGGCGTGGGACCACGACCCGGCCTGGAACGACGACGAGGCCGAGGACAAGTAGGCGCGTGGCCCTCACCCGTCGCCGCCGGGTCCGTGCGGTCGCGGTCGACCCTGCCACCGGCCGCCGGATCTCGCCGTGGCCGTTCGTCGGCCTGGTCCTGCTCGTCTCGTCCTTCTTCCTGTACGCCGCGTCGGGCCTGCTCGCGCCGCTGTGGGCGGTCGCCGTCCTGCTGCTGACGTGGCTCGCGATGTTCGTCCTGTGCTTCGTCTGGTGGACCTCCCACCCGCGCCGCACCGTCGTCCTCGGTGTGCTGTCGTTCGTGTGGTGGTTCGCCGCGATCACGGCCGGCGGCGTCCTGCTGGACTGGACGGCGTGACCGCGACCCGACGCCGCCTCGCCCCCGAGGTACGTCGTGCCCAGCTCATCGCCGCCGCCGAGGACGTCTTCGTCCGGCGGGGATACCAGGGCGCCGCGGTCGAGGACATCGCCGCCGCGGCGGGGGTGACGCGGACCCTCATCTACAAGTACTTCGCCGACAAGGACGAGATCTACCTCGAGTGCCTGCGCGCGGCCCGCGACGAGCTCGACCAGGCCGTCGTCGCGGCGGCCGGGGGAGCGGAGGGGCCGGAGGCGCAGCTGCGGGCGGGCCTGCGCGCCTACTTCGACTTCGTCCGCGACCGCGGCTCCACCTGGGACGTCCTCTTCGGGGGCGGCGCGGCGGTCGCGGGGCGCGTCGCGGAGGCCGCGGCCGAGCACCGCTACCAGACGGCCGAGGTCATCGGCGGCCTCGTGCACGGGGCCGCGCCGCAGGTCGACGCGGAGGCGGCGTCGGCGTACGCGCACGCGATCTCGGGCGCCGCCGAGCAGATCGCGAAGTGGTGGCGGCGCCACCCCGACGTCCCGGTCGAGGTGATGGTCGAGCGGATGATGGACGCGCTGTGGGTCGGTCTCCGTGCCGTCGCGACCGACGCGGACGGCTCGGAGGGACTAGGCTCTCCCGCATGACCCTCCGGCAGCACTAGGACGCAGCAGCTCCCGCGTCCCTGTTCGTCTCCCGTTCCGGAGGATCCTCATGTCCGGCGTCACCGACGCCGGGAGCACTGGCCTGCTTCTCGCCGGCCCCGCGGTCGCGCGCACCTTCGCGTGCGCGCTGCTCGGCCGGCTCGCCTACGGCGTGCTCCCGCTCTGCTTCCTGTTCACCGTCCGCGACGCGGCCGGCTCCCTGGCCCTCGCGGCCACCGCGTCCGCCCTGCTCGGCATCGCCACGCTCGCGATGCCGGTCCATGCCCGACTGCTCGACCGGCTCGGCCAGCGACGGGTGCTGCCCGTCGTCGCCGGCTGCTGGTCGGCGCTGCTTGTCACGGGCGCCGTCCTCGCCCGGGGCGACCACCCGCCCGCGACCTGGCTCGTCCTCGCGCCGCTGATCGGGCTGAGCAGCCCGGTGCTCGGGCCGTCGATGCGCGCCCAGTGGCGCGAGATCGCGCCCGAGGGGCCGCAGCGGCGGCGGGCGTACGCGCTCGACTCGGTCGGCGAGGAGTCGCTCTACCTGGTCGGCCCGATCGTGGCAGGCGCCGTCCTCGCGCTGGGGCCGGCATGGGTCGGGCTGCTCGTCGCGGCCGCTCTCGTGTGGTGCGGCGTGCTCGGCCTGGCGCTGTCGCCGTACCGGCCGCCCGTGGGGGTGGTCGGCGCCCCGTCCGCCCCCTCCGGATCGCCCGGCGCCCGTGCGCCGTCGGGCGCCGCCGCGATCGGCGGCCTGGTCGCCTCCCTCGCGCTCTTCGGCGCGGGCAGCGCCGCCGCCTTCGTCGGCATCGCCGCCCTCGCCGACCGTGCCGGCCGCCCCGGCTTGGCCGGACTGATCGAGGCAGCCGTCGCGATCGGCGCCGTCGCCGGCGGACTGGTCTGGGCGCGCCACGGGCGGAGCCACCCGGCCGGCCGGGTCCTCGCGCTGCTGCTCGTCGTCCTCGCGCTGGCGCAGGCACTGGTCGCCCTCGTCGCCGGACCGCTCGCCGCGGCCGTCGTCCTCGGCCTCGGTGGGCTCACCACCTCGCCGGTCTTCGTCGTCGCCTACGCCGCGGTCGACGAGCGGGTCGCTCCCGCCCGCCGTACCGAGATGTCGACGTGGGTCAACGTCGGCGTCAACGGCGGCAGCGCCCTCGGCACGGCCGTCGCGGGCCTGGCCGCCGGCGGGGGAGCGGCACTGCCGTTCGCGCTCGCCGCCGCCCTCTCGGCCGGCGCTGCAGGGGTCGCCGCGGCGTGGGGCAGGATGTCCCCATGGCCATCCACATCACCGACGACGCCGCAGCCGACGAGCTCCTGACGACCAACCCCTTCGCGCTGCTCGTGGGCATGATGCTGGACCAGCAGTACCCGATGGAGCACGCGTTCATGGGCCCGCAGAAGGTCGTCTCCCGGTTCGGCAGCTTCGACCCCGCGGCGATCGCGGCGGCCGACCCGGAGGAGTTCGCGGCGCTCTGCGCGACGACGCCGGCCATCCACCGCTTCCCGGGGGCGATGTCCGCGCGGCTGCAGGAGCTGGCGCGCATCGTCGTCGAGCAGTACGACGGCCGCGCCGAGCGGATCTGGACCCAGGCGGTCGACGGCAAGGACCTGATGAAGCGCCTCCAGGCCCTGCCCGGCTTCGGCGCGCAGAAGGCGAAGATCTTCGTGGCACTGGTGGCCAAGCAGCTCGACGTCCGGCCGGAGGGCTGGGAGAAGGCGGCGGGCGACTACGCGCTGGAGGGCTTTCGGTCAGTGGCCGACGTCGTCGATCCCGTGTCGCTGCAGAAGGTGCGCGACCACAAGAAGTCGATGAAGGCTGCGGCCAAGGCCAAGACCGCCACGGCGTAGTCGCCCGCCGCGCGACCTACTTCCCGCCGATCGTCGCCGCCCACGGGTAGTTCAGCTGGACGGCGGCGGTCGGCGCGCCGGTCAGCCCCTTCGACAGGAAGACCGAGTTGAAGGGCGCATAGAGGGGCACCCAGATCATCGCGTCGGCGGCGATCTTCTGCGCCTGCACGATCAGTTCCGCGCGCTTCGCCTCGTCGGTGGTGTGAGAGGCGTCGGAGACGAGCTTGTCGTACGTCGGGTCCGACCACTGCGCGTAGTTGAAGTAGTTCGTGGTCTGCAGGTACTGGTAGATCTCGGTCGGGTCCGGGAAGTCGGTCTGCCACAGCGAGAAGATCATGTCGATGCCCTTGCGCGCGCCGGCGTCGCTGTAGAGCGCGTTGTAGCCGTCGGCCGACAGGGTCTTGATCCGCACGTCGATGCCGAGGGCCTTGCCGGCGCGGGCGACCTCGGCGCCGATGATCGGCATCTCGGACTGCGACGAGGTCACCGCGACGGTGATCGGCTCCTTCGGCAGGCCGGCCTCGTCGACGAGTGCCTTGGCCTCCTTCAGGGAGCCGCCGGGGTCGGGCAGTGCGTCGTACCCGGCCTTCAGCGTGTCCTGCGCATAGCCCCAGGTGCCGGGCGAGGCGGGCGCCTTGAGCGGCTCGGCGGCCGACGCGACGGCGGCCTTGATCAGGCCGGGGCGGTTGATCACCATCGACAGCGCCCTGCGGATCCGTACGTCGGCCAGCCCGCCCTTCAGGTTCGTCACCATCCCGACATAGCTGCCGGACGTGCGGCCGAACGACAGCGTGCCGGCCGACGAGCTGAGCAGACGGCCGTACCCGGACGCCGGGATCAGCCAGGAGCCGTCGACCTGGCCTGACAGCAGCGCGTTGATGCGGGCGGCCGGGTCGCGGATGAACTCGAAGTCGACCTTCGCCGCGTGCGGCTTCAGGCTGTCGTCCCAGTAGGCGTCGTTGCGGGTCAGCGTGATCGACGTACCGGTCTTCCACTCGTCGAGCTTGTAGGGCCCGGTGCAGTCGATGCCGCCGGTCGGCGTGCCGACGGCCTCACCTGCCTTCTCGGTCGAGGCCTTGTCGAGCACCCGGCCGGCCGGCGTCGCCATCGACTGGTTGAACAGCGCGTCGGGCTCCTTGAGCCGCACGGTGACCTCGAGCGGGCCGGTCGCGCGGATGTCCTTGACGTTCTCGTAGACGCCGCCGAAGTTCGACCCGAGCTTCTGGTCGAGGTTGCGGTTGAGGCTGTAGGCGACGTCGTCGGCGGTCAGCGGGGCGCCGCTGTGGAACGTCACGCCGGCGCGGATCTCGTAGACCCAGGTGGTCGGGTCCGGGTTGGTCCACGACGTCGCGAGGGCGGGGGAGATGGTGAAGTCGGGGTTGATCCGGCCCAGGCTCTCGCAGAGGTTCGCGAGCACCTCCATCGGCGGGAAGTCGTTCGACCGGATCGGGTCGAGGGACGACGGCTCGGCGTAGAGCGCCCAGTGCAGGGTGTCGATCGACTTCGTCGCGGCGGGCAGCGACTCGGTCACCTTGATGCCGGCGGCAGCGGGGCTGCCGGGCTTGCCGTCGGCGCCCGAGCACGCCGCGGTGAGCAGGACGCCGGCGAGGGCCAGGCCGACGAGTCCGGTCCTCTGGGGGCGGTGCAGTTGCATGGATGGCCTTCCGGTGGTCGCGGAACAGGGTCAGGACGAGAGGGACAGCTGCGCGGCGAGGGCGCGTCGCTGGGTCGCGACCGCCTCGGGGTCCCAGCCCGGGCTGGGGACGCTGGAGAGGAGGAGCCGGGTGTAGGGGTGCTGCGGGTCGCGGAGGACGTCGGCGGTGATGCCGCGCTCGACGACCCGGCCGCGGTGCATGACGAGGACGTCGTCCGTCACCCAGCGGACGACGTCGAGGTCGTGGCTGACGAACACGAGCGCCACGCCCGTCTCGCGGCGGATCCGGGCGAGCAGGTTGAGGATCTGGGCCTGGATCGACACGTCGAGGGCGGCGGTCGCCTCGTCGAGCACGATCACCTTCGGCTTCGCCGCGAGCGCACGGGCGATGGCGACCCGCTGCCGCTGGCCGCCCGAGAGCCGCCGGGGGAGCGCGGTCATCTCGCGCTCGCCGAGGCCGACCTGCTGGCACAGCTCGCGGCGGGTCGCGGCCACGGCCGCCCCGGTGACGCCGTGCACGCGCAGCACCTCGTCGAGCGCCTCGGCGACCGTCTGGCGCGGGTCGAGGCTCTGGTACGGGTCCTGGAACACCAGCTGGACCAGGCGGGCCCGCGCCGACCGGTCGCGTCGGGAGCGGCCGCCGGGCAGGGGCGAACCGGCGAAGCGGATCTCGCCGGCATCGGGTCGCTCGAGGCCGACCAGCATCCGCGCGGTCGTCGTCTTGCCCGAGCCGGACTCGCCGACGATCCCCAGGGCACCGCCCTCCGGGACGACGAAGCCGACGTCGTCGACGGCGACCACCTGGCCGCGGACATAGCTCTTCCGCAGCCCGGTGGCCTCGATCAGCGGAACCGTCATCGGGCACCTCCGGGGGTCAGGGCCGGTGCGTGGTGGCAGGCCACGGTGTTGCCGGCGGCGCCGGCCTCCTCGGGCCGCTCGGTCCGGCACCGCTCGTCGGCCAGGGCACAGCGCTCGGCGAAGGCGCAGCCGGTCGGGACGTCGTACAGGCTGAGCGGCCGGCCGGGGATGGCGACCAGCTCGGCGCGGTCGGCCGTCGGGCGCGACGCGAACAGCGCGGCCGTGTAGGGATGGCGCGGCGTGAGCGACAGCTGGCTCGACGGGGCCGACTCGACCACGCGGCCGGCGTACATCACCAGGATGCGGTCGCACAGCGCGACGGCGAGGTCGAGGTCGTGCGTGACGAAGACGATCGACAGGCCGCGGTCGCGGCGCAGCCGCGAGAGCAGGGCGACGATCTCGGCCTGCGTCGTGACGTCGAGCGCGGTCGTCGGCTCGTCGGCAAGCAGCAGCCGCGGCTCACCCGCCAGGGCGGTCGCGATCATGACCCGCTGCAGCATCCCGCCCGACAGCTCATGCGGGTACTGGCGCAGGTGACGCTCGGGGTCGGGCAGCCCGACCTCCTGGAGCAGGCCGAGGGCGACGTCGTTCGCCGCGCGCCGCGACATCCCGCGGACGACGCGCAGGCCGTCGGTCAGGAAGTCGCCGATCCGCTGGATCGGGTTGGTGTGCGCCCGCGGGTCCTGGAAGACCATGGACGCCGTGTGCGCGCGGACCCGGTGGATGTCGGCGGCTCGGGCGCCGAGCACCTCGGTCCCGTCGACGCGGATGCTGCCCTCGGCGGCGGCCGATCCGGGGAGCAGGCCGAGGGTGGCACGTAGCGTCACCGACTTCCCGGAGCCCGACTCGCCGACCAGGCCGACGATCTCGCCGCTGCCGCAGGTGAGCGAGACACCGTCGAGGATCGGCCGGCTCTCGACGTCGGTGCGCAGCCGGACCGACAGGTCCTCGATCGTCAGGAGGGGATCGGTCACTGCTCGGCCCTCCGGACCCGGTCGGCGATGCCCTCGCCCAGCAGGCTGAAGCAGACGACGGCGATGACGATGCAGACGCCAGGGGCGACGGCGGAGATCGGGTAGCCCTGGATCAGGGCGCTCTGGCCCTCCGAGATCATCGAGCCCCAGTCGGCCTGCGGCGCCTGGACGCCGAAGCCGAGGAAGGAGAGGCCGGCCAGGTCGATCATCGCGTAGCCGAAGCAGAGCGACGACTGGGCGAGGACGAGCGGGGCGATGTTCGGCACCAGGTGGCGCAGGATCACCTTCAGGCTGGAGATGCCCTGCATCTCGAGGGCCCGGATGTAGGGGCGTTCCCGCTCGGTCAGCGCGAACGACCGCGTCAGCCGGGCCATGTACGGCGTGTAGGCCACCGCGAGCGCGACGACCGACGCGATCAGGCCGGGGCCGATGACCGCCACGACGAGGATCGCGAGCAGCACCCCCGGGAAGGCGAAGACCAGCTCGACGATGCGCGACAGGACGGCGTCGACCCACCCGCCCCGCCATGCGGCGAGCACGCCGACCGCGACGCCGAGCACGGTGGAGCCGACGACGACGCCGAGCGGGCCCAGCAGCGAGATCCGGGCGCCGGAGATCAGCCGGGACAGCACGTCGCGCCCGGCCTGGTCGGTGCCGAGCCAGTGCGCCGACGACGGCGGGCCCAGGTAGTCCGACAGCGACACGGCATTGGGGTCGTGCGGCGTGATCCAGGTGCCGAGGACGGCGACGAGCACCAGCCCGCCGAGGACGGCGAGCGGCACCGCGATCGCGCCCGACGTACGACGGCGGCGGATCCGGAAGCGGAAGTGGACCGCGGGGGCGGAGGTCGTGGTGTTCATCGGGCCGCCTCCACGCTCCGGGCGCGCGGGTCGATGAGCGGGCGGACCGCGTCGACGGCGAGGTTGACGAGGGCGAAGACCGCCACGATCACCAGCACGATCGCCTGCACCACGGGGAAGTCCTTCACGTTGACGGCCTGGACGAGCAGGGAGCCGACGCCGTTGAGCCCGAACGCGGTCTCGACGATCGTGGTCGTGACGAGCAGGCCCGACACGACGAGTCCGGCGAGGGTCACCACCGGGCCGAGCGCGTTGCGGAAGGCCTGGCGCCAGATGATCCGGCGCTCGGGCAGGCCGCGCATCCGGGCGGTCTCGACGTACTCGTTGGCGAGCTCGACGAGCATCGCCGACCGCGTGGTCCGGGTGACCAGCGCGCCCGACGAGAACGCCAGGGCGATCGCCGGCATCGTCAGGTGCCAGAGGCGGTCGAGCAGTCCGCTGCCGTCGCCGAACGCCGGGAACCAGTGCAGCGACACCGAGAACAGTGAGGTCATCACGATCGCGACCACGAAGCTCGGGGTCGACATCGCCACGGTGCTGGCGACGACGACCGAGGTGTCGGTGCGGCCCTTGCGGACCGCGGCGAGCACGCCGGTCAGCACGCCGCCGACCACGATCAGCACGCTCGCGTAGGCGATGAGCAGCAGCGTCGTGGGCAGCCGGGAGCCGATCAGCGCGGTCACCGGCTGCCGGAACTGGATGGACTGCCCGAAGTCGCCGCGCAGGAGCCCGCCCACCCAGGCCAGGTACTGCTGCCAGAACGGGTCGTCGAGGTGGTACTGGTCGCGGATCGCTTGCAGGGTCGCGGGCGTGACGGAGTTGCCGTGCACGAGGAACGACTCGGGCGAGCCCGGGGCGAGGTACATCGCCGAGAACACCAGCACCGACGCGGCGAACAGGACGACGACCAGCTGCCCCGCGCGGAGCGAGAGCATCCGGGTCGTTCTCATCGCGCGGCCCCCAGATCGGCGGCCCACGGGTAGTGCAGCTGGACGTACGACGCCGGCGAGCCGGTGACCCGCTTGTTGAGGAAGAGCGTGTTGTACGGCGCGTAGAGCGGGATCCACAGCAGCTGGTCGACGACGATCTGCTGCGCCTGGGTGATCAGCTCGGCACGCTTGGCCCCGTCCATCGTCTGCGCGGCCTCGTCGACGAGCGCGTCGTACTTCGGGTCGGAGAAGCCGGTGAAGTTGTAGAAGTTGCCGGTCTGGAAGTACTGGTACATCTGCACCGGGTCGGCGAAGTCGGTGCCCCAGCCGGTGAGGTAGAGGTCGATGCCCTTGCGGGCCTTCGCGTCGGTGTAGACGCCGTTGTAGGCGTCGGCCGGGAAGGTCTTGATCTCGACGTCGAGGCCGATCTGCTTGGCGGCCGACTGGATCTCGGCGCCGATGACGGGCACCTCGGCCTCGCCGTTGGTCGTGGCGATCACGATCGGCCGGTCGGGTGCGCCGGCCTCCTTGACCAGCTTGCGGGCGGCGTCCAGGTTCCGCTCGGTGACGGCGAGCCCGTCCCACGCGGACTGGAAGGTCGGCTCGGCATAGCCCCACGAGCCCGGGACGGCGGGCGCCTTCTGCGGCTGGGCGGCTCCGCCGGCGACGGCGCGGATGATGCCGTTGCGGTCGATCGCCATCGAGAGGGCCTGGCGGATCCGGACGTCCTTCAACGGGCCGGACATGTCCATCACGATGGCGTTGAAGCCCTGGGTGCTCTTGCCGTAGTAGACCGTGCCGACGCCGCTCTTGCTCAGCTTCGCCAGCGAGGACGGAGGCAGGAACCAGGCGCCGTCGATGGTGCCGGACAGCAGGCCGTTGACCTCGGCGGCGGGGTCGCGGACGAAGGTGAAGGTGAGCTTCGCGATCTTGGCCCGGTGGGCGGGGTCGAAGTAGTGGTCGTCGCGGGTGACGGTGATCGACTGGCCCTTGTCCCACTTCGTGAGCGCGTAGGGGCCGACGCAGTTCACGCCGCCGTCGGGCGTGCCGTAGGCCTTGCCCTTCGCCTCGACCGTCTTCTTGGAGTCGACGATGCCGGCCGGGCTGCTCAGGTAGGAGTTCCACAGCGCGTCGGGCTTGGTGAGCTCGACCGTGACCTCGAGCGGTCCGGTCGCGGTGATGCTCTTGACGTTGACGTAGGCACCCGACCAGAACGAGCCGGCGGCCTTGTCGAGGTTGCGGTTGAGGCTGAACGCGACGTCCTCGGCGGTCAACGTGGTGCCGTCGTGGAAGGTCACGCCCGGCTTGAGCGTGTAGACCCACGTGGTCGGCGTCGGGTTCACGTAGGACTCCGCGAGCGCCGGCTCGACGTGGAGGTCGGGGTCGAGGCGCAGCAGCCCCTCGCAGACGTTGGCCATGATCTGGCCGGTGTCGAAGCTGGCGTTGTAGATCCAGTCCATCGACGACGGCTCCGAGGCGACCGCCCAGGTGGCGGAGTCGAGGTCGCCGGCCGCCTTGGGGGTCACCGTGGTGACCTTCAGCTCGGGCGTGGCGGGCTTCGCGTCGGGGGACTGGCCGCACGCCGCGAGCAGCACGGTGCCGGCCGTGGCGCCCACGGCGAGCTGGTGGATCCGAGACGTCGGGATGCGCATCGAGGGCCTCCTGGACCGCTGACCGCTGGTGTGACCCAGGGCACAAAAGTGGGGTTCGCGACTCGCAGTCAACAACGCCTTCCGGTCCCGGGTCAATAGATTCGTGAAACGTTTCATTTTGGAAATGAAACGTTTCATTTCTGTCGATCTGCGTGCATGATGGTCTCCGCGCGTCGACCCGTCTGCAGGTGTCCGCGCTGATGAGGAGGACAGCCCGTGACCCCCACCCCCTGGGTCCTGGTGACCGGCAACGGCGCCTATGGCGACACCGCCGTCCGCACCGATCTGCGCTACGACGAGAACCCCAGCTCCGCGGTCGCCCGCGCCCTCGACGGCGAGGTCCTCGCGGGGCACCGGGTCGTCGGCCGGAGCATCGACTGGGACCTCGACCCGGCCGAGGCGCTCGCGCCGCTGATGCTCGACGGCGAGCCGCCGGTCGCGGTGATCGGCTGCGGCGTCTTCTCGGGCCGGACCACCGTCACCGTCGAGCGGGTGGCCATCAACGTGCAGGACTTCCAGTTCGCCGACGGCGGCCGCCGGCCGGCGGGTGAGCCGATCGTGCCGGGAGGCGCGCCGGCCTACCTCGCGACGCTGCCGATCAAGGCGATGGCGCAGGCGATGCGCGCCGCCGGCGTCCCGGCGCTGATCTCCAACAGCGCGTCGACGCACGGCTGCAACGCCGTCATGTACGCCGCGCTGCGGATCGCCGACGAGAAGGGGCTGCCCTCCCGCTGCGGCTTCGTCCACCTGCCCGACCCGCCCGAGCACGTCGCCCAGATGCGCAGCAACGGCCCGAGCATGAGCCTCGACCTCCAGGTCCGCGCCGTGCGCGCGGGGATCGAGGCGACGCTCGCCCATCCCGTCGACATCGTCGACCCCGTCAACGAGTGGGAGTGGTGAGCCGCCGATGAGCGCCGACCTCGACATCCGCAACGCCCGCCTGCACGGCCGCGACGACCTGGTCGACCTCGTCGTTCGCGACGGGCGGATCGCGACGATCGCCCCCGGCGTGACTGCCCTCGGCCGGCCCGGTGTGCCGGTGCTCGACGCGGCCGGAGGACTGGTCTCGCGCTCCTTCGTCGAGCCGCACTACCACCCCGACAAGGCCTACAGCCGCGCGCTCGCGCCAGATCCGGACGCGGACCCGTTCGCCCGGTCGACCGCGATCAAGGCCGGCTTCACCGCCGACGACGTCGCCGACCGCGCCGAGCGCGCGCTGCGGCTCGCCGTCCTCAACGGGGTGACCGCGATGCGGGTGACCGCCGACGTCGACTCGGTCGTCGGGCTGCGCGCTGTCGAGGGCCTGCTCGAGGCGTGCCGCCGCGTCGACCATCTCGTCGACACCGACGTCGTCGCGTTCCCGCAGGAGGGGCTGCTCCGCGATCCCGGCGCCGAGGCTCTGCTCGCGCAGGCCGTCGGCCTGGGCGCTCGGTACGTCGGCGGCTGGCCCAATGTCGAGGACGGACTCGACGCCCAGCGTGAGCACGTCCGGCGGGTCTTCGACCTCGCCGAGCGCCAGGGCGTGGGCGTCGACCTGCACGTCGACTGCTGGATCAGCCCCGACGAGGTGATGCTCGAGGTGGTCGCCGCCGAGACGATCGCCCGTGGACTGCAGGGCCAGGTCCTGGTCAGTCACTGCTGCGGCCTCGAGGTCTACGACGACGTCCGCGCCAAGCGGGTCGTCGAGCTCGTCGCCGAGGCCGACCTGCGTGTCGTCGCGATCCCGCTCAACCTCGTCGACGGCGGACCGCGCGGCCTGTCCCGGCCGGTCGAGCTGCTCGCCGCGGGCGTGACCGTCGCGCTGGGCAGCGACAACATGAGCGACGGCTGGTACCCCCTCGGCACCCTCGACCCGCTCGACCGCGGTCAGCTCGGCTACCTCGGCATCGGCTTCCACGAGGACGCCGACGTCGACACCGTCTGGGAGATGATCACGACCTCGGCCGCGGTCGCCATCGGTCGCGAGCCGGGCGAGATCGCCGCGGGCGCCGCGGCCGACCTCGTCGTCCTCTCCGCGCCGGACCGCGCGCACGCGCTGGCCCGCCTGCCCGGGACCCTCACGACGGTCCGCGGTGGTCAGGTCGTCGCGCGCCGCGACCTCCAGGTCGTGGTCGGCGAGACGCCCGAGGACGCCGCATGACGACGCCCGACCTCGTCGTCCGCGGCGGCCTGCTGGCGCTGCCGGACGGGATCGTCCCCGGCACGCTGGTCGTCGACGGCGGCCGGATCGCCGCGGTGCTGCCGGACGGCGTCGCCGTACCGGAGACGCGCGAGGTGCTCGACGCCGACGGCGCGGTCGTGTCCGCGGGTGTCGTCGACCTGCACGTCCACTTCGACGTTCCCGGCATCGACCTCGCCGACGACTTCCGGGTCGGCACCGCGTCGGCGGCGATCGGCGGCGTGACCTTCGTCGTCGAGCACCCCTTCTCCGACCCGCCGACCACCACGACCGACCGCTACGCCGCGAAGGCGCGCACGGCGGCCGAGCGCGCGCACGTCGACTTCGGCCTCTGGGGCGCGCTCACCGCGCCCTCGCTCGACCACATGCGCGGCCAGTGGGAGCTCGGCGCATCCGGCTTCAAGGCGTTCCTCCCCGACAACGACATGGGCTTCCCGCCGGCCACGCCGGAGGACCTGCGGGCCGGCATGACGACGGCCGCCGCCCTCGGCGCGCGGGTGCTCGTCCATGCCGAGGACCGGGCCGCGCTGGCCGACGGCGCCTCGCGGATGCGGGAGGCCGGGCGCAGCGACGTCGGCGCCTTCCTCGACGTCCGCCCGCCGGAGACCGAGGTCCGTGCGGTCGCGCACGTCCTCGACGTGGCGCGGGCGACCGGCGCCGCCGTCCACCTGGTGCACCTGTCGACGCCCGCCTCCGTCGACCTGGTCGCCGCGGCGGTCACCGACGGCGTTGCCGCGACCTGCGAGGTCGCTGCGCACCATCTGCTGCTCACCGACGAGGACCTGCGCGCGCAGGGCGGGATCGCGCTCTGTGCGCCGCCGCTGCGCTCGACCGCCGAGGTCGACGCGATGTGGGAGCGCGTCGCCGACGGCCGGATCGACGCGATCGTCTCCGACCACTGTCCGTGCGAGCCCGGCGTCAAGCAGGCGGCGGGCGACGATGCCCTCGCCGGCCCCTACGGCATCCAGGGCGTGCAGGAGTACGTCGCCCTCGTCCTCTCCGAGGGCCTGCGCCGCGGGGTCGCGCTCGACCTCCTCCTCGACCGGCTCACCGCGCGGCCCGCCGCGCTGTGCGGGGTCGCCGACCGCAAGGGCGCGCTGCGGCCGGGCCTCGACGCCGACCTGGTCGTGCTGCGGCTCGACCGGCCCTGGACCGTCGACGCCGCCGCGCAGCAGTACGGCGAGCTGCGCTGGTCGCCGTACGACGGCTTCCGGCCGACCGTCCGGGTCGAGCGGACCGTCGTCCGCGGCCGCACCGTCGCCGTCGACGGGGCGCTCGTCGCCGCGCCGGGCACCGGGTCCTTCGTGCCGCTGTCGCGGCAGGAGGTCGCGCGCGGATGAGCGGCCCCGTCGATCCGGCGCTGCAGCAGGGCGCCGACACCCTCCTTTGCACCTGCCTCGCGGTGGGCCACGGCGACCGGGTGCTGATCATCACCGACCGGGCGACCGAGCGCCTGGCGCGGATCGTGGAGTCGCGGGCCGAGCGCCTGGCGCCGACCGAGCTGGTCGTCGTCCCCTCCCTCGACGAGCGGTACGACGACGCGCGGGCCATGATCTCCGCGGCACTGCGGCGCTGGCGGCCCACGGTGACGGTGTTCGCCGCGGCGGACGAGCTCGACCGGCTCGCGTGGGATCCCACGTTCTATCCCGAGCTCGATGCCCTCGGCGCCCGGCACGCCCACCTGCCGGCGCTCGACGAGGCGTGCCTCGCGGTCGGGATGACGGTCGACTACCGCGAGGTCGCCCGGTTCAGCGGGCTGTTGCGCGACCGCCTGACGACCGCTCGTGAGCTGCACGTCCGCAACGAGCGCGGCACCGACCTGCGGCTCGTCACCCACCCGGAGCGGTCGTGGACGGCGTTCGACGGCCTCTACGGCTGCGCCGGCCAGGGCGGCCGCCTCCCGCAGGGCGAGGTGTTCGCGACGCCGGCCACCGCCGGCGGCGTCCTCGCCGCCTCGGTCGTGGGCTACCCGTTCAACGCCGCCACCGGCCTGCTCACCGAGCCGCTCCGCATCGAGGTGAGCGACGGGAGCGCCGTCGCGATCAGCCATCCCGACCGCGACCTCGCCGACCGGGTGTGGCGCTGGCTGTCCGACGCGCCCGGCGGGCTGCGGGTCGGCGAGCTCGCGCTCGGCACCAGCCGCGAGCTGCCCGGCATCACCGGCAACCTGCTCTTCGACGAGAACGTCCCGGGCGTGCACGTCGCGCTCGGCCACCCCTTCCCCGAGCTCACCGGCGCCGACTGGGAGTCGCCGGTGCACGTCGACCTCGTCGTCGAGCGCCCCGACGTCGTCGTGGACGGCGCCGCGCTCCTCGTCGCGGGGGACTACACCGACCTCGCCCTCACCCCCTGACCCTGGAGGATCCGATGACCACCACGTCCCTCGTCCGGTCCCGCGCTGACGTCGTCAGCGGCAACCGCGGCCGGGTGCGGCCGTCGTACGTGCTGATGTGCCCCGACAACCTCGTCGAGAACGCGCTGCCGCACCTGCGCGGCGTCAACGCCTGCCCGCTCGCGACGCCGCGACTGCAGCAGGCGGAGTTCGGCGAGTACCTGCTCGAGACCGAGCCCGGCGCGCACAGCGTGCAGCCGCTCGGCGTCGGCTTCCAGAGCTTCCTCTACGTGCTCGACGGCGGCGCCGACCTGGTCGTCGGCCAGGACCGGTTCGGCCTCGCGGCCGGGGGCTACTGCTACCTGCCCCCGGGGGAGACCTTCCACCTGACGACCCCGGACGCCAGCCGGCTGCTCTGGGTGAAGAAGAGGTACGACGCCGTCGACGGCGTGGCCCGGCCGCACCGGGTCGTCAGCCACGTCGAGGACGCCGAGCACATCCCCGACGAGACGATCGGCGGGACCTATGCGCAGCTGCTGCCCGACGACGAGTCCTTCGACATGGCGATGAACGTGCTCCGCTTCGACGTGGGCGCGCGCTTCTCGATGGTCGAGGTGCACCACCAGGAGCACGGGCTCTACATGCTGTCCGGCGCGGGCGTCTACTACCTGGGCGACGACCACGTCGAGGTGCAGGCCGACGACTTCGTCTACATGGCGCCCTACTGCCCGCAGTACTTCTACTCCACCGGCGCCGAGCGCGCGTCGTACCTGCTCTACAAGGACGTGAACCGTGACGGTTTCTGAGCCGACCGCGGACCTGGTGGTCGTCGACGCCCGAGTCGGCGACGAGCGGGTCGACGTCGTCGTCCGCGACGGCGTGATCGCCGCGCTGGCGCCCCGCGCCGCGGAGGGAGTGCCGGCCCGGCGGCGGATCGAGGCCGCCGGCGGCCTGCTGCTCCCGCCCTTCGTCGAGGCGCACAGCCACCCCGACAAGGCGATGAGCCGCTCGATGATCCCCGAGCTCGGACTGCCCTCCGTGCTGCACACGCGGCCGGAGAAGATGCAGCGGCAACGCGACCTCAAGGCGGCGTTCACCCGCGCCAACGTCGCGGAGCGGGCGACCCGGTTCTTCGAGCTCGCCGTCGGCAACGGCATCGGCGTCGTCGCCGGTCAGGCCGACGTCGACACGGTCACCGGGCTCACCTCCTTCCAGGGCCTGATGGACGCCAAGGAGCGCTGCGCCGGGCTGCTCGACGTCCGGGTCACCGCCTTCCCGCAGGAGGGGATCGTCCAGGACCCCGGCGCCGCGGACCTGGTGGCGGCCGCCCTGGAGGCCGGCGCCGACCGGGTCGGCGGCTGGCCCAACAACGAGCGCACGTACGACGACCAGCTCACCCACCTCGACACGGTCTTCGCGCTCGCCGAACGCTTCGGCGTCGGCATCGACGTCAACGTCGACTACTTCACCGACCCGACCGAGCGGATGCTCGTGCCGCTCGCCGAGCGGACCGTCGCGCACGGCATGCAGGGCATGGTCAACGCCAACCACGTCGGAGCGCTCGAGACCTACTCCGACGACGACGCCGCCCGCGCCATCGAGGCGGTCGCCGAGGCCGGCATCGCCGTCACCGTCTGCCCGACCAACCTCGGCGGATCCCAGCCCTACCGCGGTGTCTCGCGTGCGGTCGAGCTGCTCGCCGCCGGCGTTCCGGTGGCCGTCGGCACCGGCAACCTGCAGGACAACTGGGAGCCCTTCGGCAACCTCGACCCGATGGACATGGCGCGCCTCGCCTGGCACGCCGTACCGCTGGCGGGGCTGGCGGGGCTGGCGGGCGAGGGCATCGACACCGCGCTCGCGCTCGTCGGCGCCCATGCCGCCGCGGCGGCGGGGATTCCCGCGCCGGAGGTGGTCCGAGGCGGGCCGGCCGACTTCGTCGTCCTGGCGGCGACGAGCCCGGCCGACGCCCTGCGCAACGAGCCCGGACCACGCTGGACGGTACGACGGGGACGCGTCGTCGGCGAGCATCGCGCGTCCCTGTCCTGGGCGGAGCGGTGAGTAGGCTCGGCGCCGTGACGACGAAGCGGGGTGCGAAGGCGACCATCCGCGACGTCGCCGCTGCCGCCGAGGTCTCCGTCGCCGCCGTCTCCGCCGCGCTCAACGGCAAGGGCTCGCTCAAGGCCGAGACCCGCGAGCGGATCCAGCGCGAGGCCGAGCGCCTGGGCTACCGGCCGAGCCGGGTGGCCCAGGCGTTCCGCGAGGGACGGATCGGCGCGATCGCGCTCGTGCTGCCGCTGATGGACAGCGTCGACGAGCAGCAACGGCTGATCGGCCTCGACTACTACATGGCGATCGCCGCCGGATCCGCCTCGGCCGCCTTCGCCGCCGGCTACTCGCTGACGCTGACGCCGCCGCTGTCGAGCCGCGAGCAGTGGCGGATGGTCCGCGCCGACGGGGTCGTGCTCTGCGACCCGGTCGCCGACGACGAGCGGCTGACCGTGCTCGACGAGATCGGCGTCCCGGTCGTGACGATCGACCGCGACCCGACCCGCGAGCCGATGCCGCCGTACGCGGCCGGCGACAACTACGCCAACATGCGGCTGCTGCTCGACCACCTCGACGACGAGGGGGCCCGGCGGATCGCGCTGCTCTCCGCCGACTCGAGCTGGGCGTGGACCCAGGACGGCGACCGCGCGTACGCCGAGTGGTGCGCCGAGCACGGCCACGAGCCGCTGCGCGTCCCGGTGCCGCTGGGCAAGGGCGACAACGACGCGCTCGAGGCGACGGTCGAGCTGCTGCAGCGCGCCGCCCCGCCGGACGCCGTCATCGCCTCGGCCGAGCAGTACACCGCGGGTGTCGTCAACGCCTGTCGCAAGCTCGGGCGCCGGATCCCGGACGACGTGATGGTCGCGGTCGGCGTCGACAGCCGCTCGGCGCTGCAGAACGATCCGCCGCTGACCGCCATCGACCTGCATCCCCACCAGCAGGGCGAGGCCGCCGTCCGGCTGCTGCTCGACCGCCTGGCGCACGACGCCGCGCGGCCGGACCCGGTGATCGTGCCCAGCACGCTGCACCGGCGCGCGAGCACGCATCGCGGCTGACCGGATGCCACGCGCCTACTGGGGCATGTGGATCGCGATCTTCGTCGTCTGGGCGGGACGGGTCGTGGTCCCCTTCCTCACGCTCTTCTTCACCCATGAGGCCGGCTACTCGCCGACCGTCGCCGGCCTCGTCGTCTCGCTCGTCGGCGCGGGCGGGCTGCTGGCTGCCGCCACGATCGGCGGCCTCATCGACCGGATCGGGCCGCGCCGCGTCGTCCTGGCCGGCCTGCTCGCCAACGCCGTGGTGTGCACGGTCATGGCGACGGCGCCGGTGCCGGCGGTCGTCGCGGCGATGACCTTGCTGCTCGGGTACGCCGCCCAGGCCGTGGGGCCCGCCGGCTACGCCCTCATCGCCGACGTCCTGGAGCCGCCGGACCTGCGCCGCGGCTACGCCCTCTACTACGTGGGCGTCAACGCCGGCTTCGCGATCGGCCCGGCCGTCGGCGGCTACCTGGCTGCCCGGTCCTTCGCGCTCGTGTTCTGGGTCGAGGCCGCGTCGATGCTGGTCGCCGCGTTGGCGTGCGCGGTGCTGGTGCCGCCCGGCGTCGACGCCGTACGCCGACCGGAGCCCGCCGGAGCCGGGACGTCGGTGCGCGTGGTGCTGCGCGACCGGGTCTTCATGCTCTTCGTGGCGCTGCACCTGCTCTTCATCGCCGTCTACCTGCAGGCCCAGGTGACGCTGCCGGTCGTGCTGTCCCACGCGGGCTTCGCGACCACCGACTACGCGCTGCTGCTCGTGCTCAACGGCGTGCTGCTCATGGTGCTGCAGATGCCCCTCGAGCGGGTGCTGCGGGCGTGGCGGCAGAGCGTGCTGCTCGCCGTCGGCGCGGGGCTGCTCGCGCTGGGCTACCTGGGTCAGGTCGGCGCCGGCACGCTCACGGCGTACGCCGTCTGCGTCTGCCTGTGGACCCTCGGCGAGCTGCTCACCATGCCGACCGTCGCCGGCGTCGCGACCCTGATGGCGCCGCCCGCGCTGCGCGGGCGCTACCTCGCGGTGTCGAGCGCGGTGTGGCCGCTCGCCACCCTGGTCGGCCCCACGCTCGGCGGCGTCACGCTCGAGGCCGCCGGACCGACCGGCCTCTGGCTCGGCTGCGCCGCGGTCGGCGCCGTCGGCCTGCTCGGCCGGGTCGCGATGGTGCCGTCGCTCGACCGCCGCGTCGCCGTCGTCCCTCCCTCTCCTGCCCCCACGTCGACCACCCTCGAGGACTGAGGAGTCCCTCATGGCTGCTGCACCGACCGTCTACGAGCGCCGGCGCCCGGCCGCGGCACTCGTCGACCACCTGCTCGGCGAGGCCCGGCAGGCCTGCTTCTGGATCGAGGACGTCGGCGACCCCGGCCCGCCCGAGCTGCTGCGCGGCGATCACCGGGGCGACCTGGTCGTGGTCGGCGGCGGCTTCGCGGGCCTGTGGACGGCCGTGCGGGCCAAGGAGCGCGACCCCGGCCGGCACGTCGTCCTGCTCGAGGGGGAGCGGCTCGGCTGGGCGGCGTCGGGGCGCAACGGCGGCTTCTGCTCGGCGTCGCTCACCCACGGCTACGAGAACGGCCGCAGCCGCTGGCCCGACGAGATCGACACGCTCGAGCGGATGGGCCGGGAGAACCTCGACGGGATCGAGTGCACGGTGCGCGAGCACGGCCTCGACGCCGACTTCGAGCGGACCGGCAACCTGGCCGTGGCGGTCGAGCCGCACCAGGTCGCGTGGCTGCAGGAGGCTGCGGCGGCCGGGCACGGGCGCTTCCTCGACGAGGCGGCCGTGCGTGCCGAGGTCAACGGCCACGTCTATCTCGCCGGGATCGAGAGCCACGACACCGCACTGGTGCATCCGGCCAAGCTGGTGCGGGCGCTGGCCGGTCTGGCGCGCTCGCTCGGCGTCGAGATCTTCGAGCACGCGCGCGTCACGCGGGTCGACGCCGACGGACGGCGCGGTCCGGTGCGCGTCGAGCTCGACCGCGGCCGAGTCGTCGCCGACCGGGTCGCCCTGGCCACCAACGTCTTCCCGTCGCTGGTGCGCCGCTACCGGCTGCACACGGTGCCGGTCTACGACTACGTGCTGATGACCGAGCCGCTGCCGGCCGACGTCCTGGCCGACATCGGCTGGCGCCGGCGACAGGGCGTCGACGACCTCGCCAACCAGTTCCACTACTACCGGCTGAGTGCCGACGACCGGCTGCTCTTCGGCGGGTACGACGCGATCTACCACCCCGGCCGGCGGGTGCGCCCGGAGTACGAGCGGCGCCCCGAGACCTTCCGGAGGCTCGGCGAGCACCTGCTGACCACCTTCCCGCAGCTGGCGGGCGTGCGCGTCACCCACCAGTGGGCGGGCGCGATCGACACCTGCACCCGGTTCTGCGCGTTCTACGGCACCGCCCACCGCGGGCGGGTGGCGCACGCCGCCGGGTTCACCGGGCTCGGCGTCGGCGCCAGCCGGTTCGCCGCCGACGTGATGCTCGACCTGCTCGACGGCGCGCAGACCGAGCGCACCTCGCTCGAGATGGTCCGCCGCGCGCCGCTGCCCTTCCCGCCCGACCCGCTCGCGCGGGCCGGCATCGACCTCACCCGGTGGTCGCTCGTGCGGGCGGACCGGCGGCAGGGGGAGCGCAACCTGTGGCTGCGCACGCTGGACCGCTGCGGGCTGGGGTTCGACTCGTAGGCCGACCGCCACCGCCCCGACACCTGCCTGCCACGGGCCCGCCACCAGCCCGCCACCAGCCCGCCACCGGCCGGCCACCGGCCCGACATCGGCCCGACATCGGCCCGACATCCGGTCAGACGGGGCGCGCGGGCGGGACGCTTCGACGTACCAGGTGCGCCCCGATGACGGGGAGGCTGGGGGAGCCGTGGCAGAATGATCTTGCGGTCTTGACGCCTCCGGTCTTTGCCGCGCCCTAGAACCGTCAGCATCGAGAGGTGTTCGTGTCCTCGAACCATCGTTCGGTCCCGCCCGCCCTGCTCAGCCACCCCTCCATCGCCGCTCTGATCCAGCGCGGCACCTCGGCGGGAAGCGTCACGGCCGAGGACGTCCGTCAGGCCTTCGCGGCGGCTGAGGTCGCCCCCGCCCAGCTCAAGGGGCTGATGGCCCATCTCGCGGGCCTCGCCATCTCCGTCGAGCTCGGCTCGCCGGTCGAGCAGCGCGCCGTCGCGGCGGCCGCGCGCAAGACCGGGTCGACCACGGCGACCACGGCGAAGAAGGCGGCCCCGGCCGCTCCGGCGGCGAAGAAGGCCGCGCCGGCCAAGCCGGCCGCCCCCGCGCCCGCCGCTCCGGCGGCCAAGAAGGCCGCGCCGGAGAAGGCCGCCGCCCCGGGCGACGAGCCGGACGCCGACGACATGGAGGCCGTCGACCTCGCCGACCTCGAGGTCGAGGAGACCGAGACCGGGCAGCCCGCGGTCGGTCCCGACGGCAAGAAGATCCTGCCCGACATCTCCGACGAGCAGTTCGAGAAGGACGTCGCGGCCGACCCCTCCATCAAGGAGGACGAGAAGAACGCGTCGTTCATCGTCTCCTCGGCCGACGAGACCGACGAGCCGGCCCAGCAGGTCATGGTGGCCGGCGCGACCGCCGACCCGGTCAAGGACTACCTCAAGCAGATCGGCAAGGTCCCGCTGCTCAACGCCGAGATGGAGGTCGAGCTCGCCAAGCGGATCGAGGCCGGCCTGTTCTCGGAGGAGAAGCTCGGCAAGGGCGGCAAGATCTCCCCGAAGCTCCTCGAGGAGCTCGAGTGGATCGCCGAGGACGGCCGCCGCGCCAAGAACCACCTGCTCGAGGCCAACCTGCGTCTCGTCGTCTCGCTCGCCAAGCGCTACACCGGCCGCGGCATGCTCTTCCTGGACCTGATCCAGGAGGGCAACCTCGGTCTGATCCGCGCGGTCGAGAAGTTCGACTACACCAAGGGCTACAAGTTCTCGACCTACGCCACCTGGTGGATTCGGCAGGCGATCACCCGCGCGATGGCCGACCAGGCCCGCACCATCCGCATCCCGGTGCACATGGTCGAGGTCATCAACAAGCTCGCCCGCGTCCAGCGCCAGATGCTGCAGGACCTGGGCCGCGAGCCCACGCCGGAGGAGCTCGCCAAGGAGCTCGACATGACCCCGGAGAAGGTCGTCGAGGTCCAGAAGTACGGTCGCGAGCCGATCTCCCTCCACACCCCGCTGGGTGAGGACGGCGACTCCGAGTTCGGCGACCTGATCGAGGACTCCGAGGCGATCGTTCCGGCCGATGCGGTCAGCTTCACCCTCCTGCAGGAGCAGTTGCACGCCGTCCTCGACACGCTCTCCGAGCGCGAGGCGGGCGTGGTGTCGATGCGCTTCGGCCTGACCGACGGTCAGCCCAAGACGCTCGACGAGATCGGCAAGGTCTACGGCGTCACGCGCGAGCGGATCCGCCAGATCGAGTCGAAGACGATGTCGAAGCTGCGTCACCCGTCGCGCTCGCAGGTGCTGCGCGACTACCTCGACTGACAGCTCGACTGACAGCTCGACTGACAGCTCGCCTGACAGCTCGCCTGACAGCTCCACAGCACGGTCCCACCGGACTCCGGTGGGGCCGTGCTGCTTTCGTGGACGGCGCGGTTGTCGGCACGGACTTCGTCCGCGCCGCCGCTACGCGGCCGCTCCGAGGCCTGATGCTCCGCGCGGCGTGGTCGGGTGGAACGGGTTTCGATGGGGCATGAACCGCACGAAAACCGGCCCGAAGCATGCGGTTCCCGGCCCATCGGTGCCCTCCTCGCGCCGGCCTCCGGCGATCACCCGTCACTCGACGGCGGCGCACCCGGACAGGCGACCCGCGGACGAGTCGCCGGAGCCGTTTGCCCGGATCTCTGGACAAGACTCCGCGCGGTCGGCCAGGCTGTGCCCTCAAACCTGAGGAGTGTTCATGTTTTCTCGCCTGGCCACGCTGGTCGCCGCCGTCCCCCTGCTGGTCGCGCCGACGATGTCCGTGGCGGCCGCCGAGCCGACGCCGACGCCGTCGCCGACCACCACGCCGGCGTCGGACACTGCCCCGGCGGGCGCCGCCATCGCCACCCCGCTGCACACCGACGGCAAGCGGCTGCGCGACGCGACCGGGCGCGACGTGATCCTGCGCGGCATCAACCTGGGCCACAAGAGCGCGCCGTACCTGCCCGACGTGAGCGACGCCGACCTGGCCCGGATCCGCAGCCTCGGCCTCAACCAGCTGCGCCTCTACACCTCCTGGCAGGCGGTCATGCCGAGCCGTGGGCAGGTCGACACCGCCTATCTCGCCCGCTTCCGCAGCCTCATCGACCGGGCCGGCGCCGCCGGGCTGCTGGTCACCGTCGACATGCACCAGGACCTCTACGGCAAGCCGGCCGGCAACGGCGCGCCGCTGTGGGCCTATCAGCCCGGGCTGTGCCCGCAGCTGCCGCTCGCGCAGCTCACCGGCGCGTGGGGAGCCGACTACTTCTCCCCGGCGGTCGACTGCGCGTTCACGAGCTTCTGGACGTCGAAGGACCTCCAGGCCCGCTTCGCCGACGCCTGGGTCGCGGTGGCCCGCGCCGTCGGCGACGCGCCGAACGTGATCGGCTACGACCTCTTCAACGAGCCGTTTCCTGGCCTGCTCCCGCCGGTCGTCTTCGAGACGACCTACCTGTTCCCGAGCCAGGCGCGCTGGCTCGCCGCGATCCGCACCGTCGACCCGGACGCCGTCGGCTTCATCGAGCCGAACGTGATCAAGTCCGAGACGGTGGTCGAGGTGCCGCCGGTCGGGCTGATGCCGCCGAACTCGGTCTACGCGCCGCACCTCTACGGCCCGTGGGACCTCACGTCCGACATCCCGCTGCTGGAGAAGACCCGGATCCTCGCCGATGCCGCCGTCGCGTCCTCCCGGCTCGCGGCCGGGCTGGCCAAGGTCCCGCTGTGGATCGGGGAGTGGGGCGTGTTCTCCGGCGCGGGCGGCGCGTCCGACTTCGTGACCCACGTCTACGCGATGGCGGACGACGCCCTGGCCGGCGCCGCGCTGTGGGAGTACACCGACCCGGGCTACGGTCCGTTCCGCGCCGACGGCGGCCCGACCCCCATCCGTGATGCCGTACGGCGTCCGTACCCGCAGGCCGTCCCCGGCACCCTCCGCACCATCGACTACGCCCCGGCCACGCGCCGGCTGACCGTGAGCTGGGTCGACGCGCCGGCCGGCACCGCGTCGCTGCAGGTGCCCGCGGGCGTCTACCCCGAGGGCATCGCGGTCGCCGGCGCGAGCGACTGGAGCTGGGACCCGGCCACGGGCCTGCTCACCGCGGCCGTCGTCCCGGGCGGCGGCACGCTCACGGTGACCCCGCTGGGCTGACGCTCGCGCGTGGGGTGCGTCTCACGCGGCATTCCTGTCCCGAATCGGCGCGATCCACGACCGATTTGCCGGGTGAGACGGAGAGACCGACCCCGAAAAAGCGTCGGGGCCCCGAGCAACGGCTCGAGGCCCCGGACGAGACCGAAGATCAGTCGGCGATCGGCGCCGGCTTGTCGGTGAGCTTGTGGGTCTCGTCGTGGAAGCCCACGGCGATCTCCTTGAGTGCGTCACCGTGCTCGCGAGCGTGGTGTGCGCAGAAGAGGAGCTCGCCACCCGTGGCGAGCTCTACGCGGAGGTAGGCCTGGGCACCACAACGGTCGCAGCGATCCTCCGCGGTCAGCGGAGCACTCGGAGCAATGGCAGTCGTCATCTCGGCCTCACTTTCTAGCGATCAACATCCTCATCGGATGCTGTCCGGACCAACGTAGCGACTAGATCAAAGATTCCCGGCTGGGTGTGTTCCATTCCACTTCGCTACCCGTCCATCCAAGCATCCGCAGGACGACCCTTGTTCGATTTTCCACTGCCTGAAACCAGCCTGTGATCATCCGATCGATCAGCGTGGGCTGACTCGACCGGTATCTGTGCAGTACCCGACCGTGGTCCGAGCATCGTCCTCCGCCCCCGAACCGTGTGCCTGCAACGGTCTTCGGCGTGTCGCCGGTAGATTCATCCCCTCAAGGGCACCCGTTTCATCGAAGAAGGAGCCGGTCATCGCCGACAACACCTACAACGCAGCCCACCTGCTGGTCCTCGAGGGCCTCGAAGCCGTGCGGAAGCGTCCCGGGATGTACATCGGCTCCACCGACACCCGGGGGCTCATGCACTGCCTCTGGGAGATCATCGACAACGGCGTCGACGAGGCCCTCGGCGGCTTCGCCCGCCGGGTCGAGGTGATCCTGCACGCCGACGACTCGGTCGAGGTCCACGACGACGGCCGCGGCATCCCGACCGACAAGGAGCCCAAGACCGGGCTCCCCGGCGTCGAGGTGGTCGCCACCAAGCTGCACGCGGGCGGCAAGTTCGGCGGCGGCTCGTACGTCGCCACCGGTGGTCTGCACGGCGTCGGCCTGTCGGTCGTCAACGCGCTGTCGAGCCGGATGGACATCGACGTCGACCGCTCGCCGGCCACCCAGGGCCTGAGCTTCCGCCGCGGCGTCCCCGGCGTCTTCGACGGCGAGGGCCCGAGCGCCGGCTTCACCCCGCAGTCCGGCCTGACCCGCAAGGGCGGGCGGGTCGCGAAGGGCAAGTCCGGCACCCGGATCCGGTTCTGGCCCGACCGCCAGATCTTCACCAAGGACGCCGACTTCGTCCTCGACGGCCTCATCGGCCGGGCCCGGCAGACATCCTTCATCGTGCCCGGTCTCGAGCTGGTGATCCGCGACCAGCGCGCCGCCGACAAGGCCGAGTGGACCGAGGAGAGCTTCCGCCACGACGGCGGCATCGCCGAGTTCTGCGACTTCCTCGCCCACGACGAGCCGGTCACCGAGGTGCTGCGGCTGCAGGGCAGCGACGTCTTCACCGAGACCGTCCCGCTGCTCGACGACAAGGGGCACATGACCCCGCAGGACGTCGAGCGTGAGCTGACCGTCGACGTCGCGGTGCGCTGGGGCACCGGCTACGACAGTGAGCTGCGCTCCTTCGTCAACGTCATCGCCACCCCCAAGGGCGGCACCCACGTCTCCGGCTTCGAGACTGCCCTCACCAAGACCTTCAACGACGCGATGCGCGGCGCGAAGGCGCTCAAGGTCAACGACGCCGACGTGATCAAGGAGGACATCCTCGAGGGGATGACCGCCGTGGTGACGGTCCGGCTGGCCGAGCCCCAGTTCGAGGGCCAGACCAAGGAGATCCTCGGCACGCCCGCCGCGCGCACCGTCGTCCGCAAGGTCGTGGCGAAGGAGCTCAAGGAGTTCCTCACCTCGACGAAGCGGGCCGAGAAGGCCCAGGCCAAGCTGGTCATGGAGAAGGTCGTCGCGGCGTCCAAGACCCGGATCGCGGCGCGTCAGCACAAGGAGACCCAGCGCCGGAAGAACGCGCTCGAGTCGTCGTCCCTCCCGGCCAAGCTCGCCGACTGCCGCTCCGGCGACAACGAGCGCACCGAGCTGTTCATCGTCGAGGGTGACTCCGCGCTCGGTACGGCGAAGCTCGCGCGCAACGCCGAGTTCCAGGCGCTGCTGCCGATCCGCGGCAAGATCCTGAACGTGCAGAAGGCGTCGGTGGGCGACATGCTCAAGAACGCCGAGTGCGCCTCGATCATCCAGGTCGTCGGCGCCGGCTCGGGCCGCACCTTCGACCTCGACGCCCGCCGCTACGGCCGGATCATCTTCATGGCCGACGCCGACTCCGACGGCGCCCACATCCGCACCCTGCTCGCCACGCTCTTCTTCAAGTACATGCCCGACCTGGTCAAGGCCGGCCGCGTCTACTCCGCCGTGCCGCCGCTGCACCGGATCGAGATCTCGGCGCCCAAGAAGGGCCAGGACAAATACGTCTACACCTATTCCGACGACGAGCTCCAGCGCAAGCTCGCCGAGCTGAAGAAGAAGAACGTGAAGTGGAAGGAGCCGGTCCAGCGCTACAAGGGACTCGGCGAGATGGACGCCGACCAGCTGGCCGAGACGACCATGGACCCGCGGCGCCGTACCCTGCGGCGGCTGACGGTCGACGAGCTCGAGGTGGCCGCCGAGGTGTTCGAGCTGCTGATGGGCAGTGACGTGGCGCCGCGCAAGGAGTTCCTGGTGCAGGGGGCGTACGAGGTCGACATGGAGACCATCGACGCCTGAGCGGGCGTCGCGTCGGCGGCTACTCCAGGCGCAGGGCGAGTCGCGGGCAGACCGCGACCGCCCGCCGCGCGTGCGGGACGAGCGCGTCGCCGACGGTGCGGTCGTGGACGACGGGGAAGCCGTGCTCGTCGAGGGTGATCCGCTCCGGGAGGAGCTGGGCGCACAGGCCGTGGCCGTCGCAGCGGGTCCAGTCGATCTCGATCGCTCCGCTCATCGCGCGCCACCCTCCTGGTCGGTCGGCAGGACGCCCTGCCACGGGCGCCCGCAGTGTCCGTGGGTGCGGTGCACGCGGATCTCCTCGTCGAGGACGGCGAGCGCCGACCCGACGAAGGTGGACGCGCCGTCGGGATGGGCGCAGGCGCCGCGGCCCCGCAGCAGTCCGGCGCGGGCGAGTGCCTGGTCCTCGACGGCGGCACCGCGCAGCAGCTGGTGCAGCGTGCGCGCCACGGCGGGCAGTCCGAAGTAGCACGGCCCGCACTGGCCGGTGCTCTGCTCCGCGAGCCAGCCGGCGACGGCCGTGACCTCGCCCAGTGGGCAGGTGGTCTCCGGCAGCCGGGCGACGACCGCGGCGTTGAGCGGCGCGCCCGCGGCCCGGAGCGACGGGCGAGACAGCACGAGGGAGCCCGGCCCGTCGAGCCAGGTGCCGTGGTAGCCGCCGATCAGCACCGGGCCCGGCGCGGAGCCCACGAGCAGGGCCAGCGGGAGTCCGGTGGGGATCTCCAGGACGGCGCCGGCCGCGAGCGCCGGGTGGGGGAGGTCGCCGAGGACGGTGAGCAGCGTCGTCCCCGGCTCGTCGGCGGCCCCGACCGACGCGAACTGGTCGACCCCGAGGCTGAGCAGGAGCCCGATCTGGGCGAACGTCTCGACATTGGAGGCGAAGGTGGGGTGGCCGCCCACGCCGTGGACGGTCGGGAGCACTCGCCGTCCGGGCGGCACGGCGGGCTCGCCGGACAGGGCGCGCGTCACGGCGCGGATCTCGCCGCCGACATAGCCGTGCGCGTGCCGCACGATCCGGACCGTCCGGGCGTCGTCCCGCTCGCGCACGGCCGCGGTCAGCGAGGCGTGGGCCGCCGGGTCGGCGACGACGACGCTCACGTGGCGGGTGTCGACGGCCCGGGCCACGGCGATCGCGCCGTCGAGGATCAGGTGCGGAGCCGACCGCATCAGGGTGCGGTCCTTGTGGCTGGCGGGCTCGCCCTCCGAGCCGTTGACCACCACCTGGGTACGGCGTCCGGCGGGCGTCGCCCGGAGCTTCGCCGCGACGGGGAAGGCGGCGCCGCCGTGCCCGAGCAGGCGCACCGCCTCGAGCGCCATCGTCAGCCGGTGGACGTCGTAGGGGTGCGTGGGGCCGTGCGCCGCGCGGTGGGCGGCCAGGTCGGCGCGGCCCTCGCTGGTGCCGGCCAGCAGGCGGGCGGAGCCCCAGGCGAGCGCCGGGGGCGCGGAGGCCGGGGACGCCGTGGGCGTGGTCGTCATCGCAGTGCTCCTCGGGTGCGCGCGGGAATGGCCGCGCGGGCACGCGTGAGCGGCTGGAGCCGCTCGCGGTCGACGGCCCGCAGGCGTACGGCGATCGCGCCGGCGACGAGCGCCCCGCAGCCGACGTAGGTGGCCAGTCCCCACCGGGTGCCGGTGTCGGTGCCGGCCAGGAGGCCGTGCCCCATCGCGAGCACCCAGGCGGCGTACGCCGTGAGGTGCACGCCGCGCCACGCGCGCACCGCGACCGCGCTCGCCGCCGTCCGTCCGCGCAGGGCGCCGGTGAGCGCGACGACCACGAAGCCGTACACCGCCAGCGTGCCCCACCCGAGCGCCAGGCCGCGGTAGCCGGCCGTGAAGGGGACCAGGACGCCGGCGACGGACAGGTCGATGAAGTGATCGGTCACCAGCAGCACCGCGTGCAGGCCGAGCATCGCCAGGGTGAGGACGGCGGCCGACCGGTGGACGAGATGCGCCACGATCCGCCGCTCGCCCCGGCTGGACGAGCCGAGCGCGCCGAGGGCGACGGTCACGGAGGCGGCCAGGAGCGCGACGAAGCCCGCGGACCGGGCCAGGAACCAGAGCGTCATGCGACCGCACCGCCCTCGGGACGTGCCGACGGCCAGGCGCCGGTCCGGACGACCCGGCCGTCGGCGTCGACGAGGCGCGCGGCCTGGGTCCGCAGCCGCTCGCGGGCGTCGGATCCCCACACCAGGGCGGCGGTGCTGAGGACGTTCGCCGCCAGGCAGCTCTCGGCGAGCACGGACGCCGTCCGGACGGCCCCGGCGCTCGGCCGGCCGGTCCGCGGGTCGATGACGTGGTGTCGCTCGCCCTCGACGGTGCGCCACCGACGCACCAGGGTCGAGGACGTCGCCAGCCCGCCGCGGTGCAGGGTGACGACCTCGCCGGGGCCGCCCTCCCGCTCACTGACCAGCACCGGCCACTCCGCGTCGCCGGCGACCGCGACGTCGCCGCCCAGGCCGACGAGGGCCGGAACCCCCAGCTCGCGCTCGAGCCGGGCGGCGGCCTCGTCGGCCGTCCATGCCTTCGCGGTCGCGCCCAGGTCGAGGCCGAGACCGGCGGGCACCCCCACCAGGCCGAGGCGCTGGTCGATCCGCACCGCGCGCCAGTCCGCGGACCGGGGGCGCTCACGAGCGAGGGGGACCGCGCGGATGTCCGTCCGCAGTGCGGCGATGTCGACGTCGTAGCCGGCCGCCTCGACGTGCCGCCCGACGGTCGGATCGCAGGCGCCGTCGGTGTCCCGCGCCGCGCGCAGGGCCAGCTCGACCAGGTCGAGCGTCAACGGGCGGACCGGGATCAGCCGCCCCGCGGCCGCGTTGACGCGGGAGACGTCGCTGGTGGACGTGAACCGGTCGACCGACCGGGCGACGTCGTCCATCAGGCTGCGCACCAGGTGCTCGGCCGTGCCTGCCGTTCCGGGTCGGCCGTCGCCGAGGACGACGCGCACCGTGCACGACCAGTCCCGCCACTGCAGCGCGCTCATGACGCGTGGCTCCCGGCCGCCGGACTGCTCTGGTGGTCGCTGCTCCCCGAGCCGGACGAGCCGGCGGCGCCGGCGGCGCCGGATCCGGTGGCGTGCCCGCGGGAGCGCGGTGGCGTCCCGGTCCCGGCCGAGCCGGAGCCGCGGGACGACGTGCCCGAGGAGCCCTGCGTGCCCGTCGTGGTGGTCGTGGCGTGCCCGCCGGCCGTCGCGTGGGCGGCGGCGACGGTCAGGAAGCCCGTCGCCGACGCGGCCGCGATCACGACACCGGCGGTCGCCATCCGGGCGCGGGTGAGCAGGTTCTGCCGCCGCTGCACGGGGTGGTGGGCGCCGGAGGTGGGGCGGATGCGGTGATCGGACATGTCCCGAGCGTCGCTCGGTGCGTGTCAGGCAGCCCCCAACGCAGACTCAAATCCAGATCAAATCCGGCTGTGGGTCCTCTGTGCCGGTCGCGCGCTCGCGAGCCCGAGCCGCAGTCGCACGATCGTCCACGCCGGATCGTCCGGCGCCGACACCGGGTCGAGCGGCTCGCGCAGCACGGTCAGCTCGCCCCCGGAGGCGCGGGCACAGCGCCGGGCGATGTCGAGGCCGAGGCCGGTCGACCCGCGGTCGCTGCGCCCGCGGTGGACCGCGTCCTCGTGGAAGCCGAGGCCGTGATCGCAGACATCGATGAGGACCATGGGCCGGTCGCCGGCCGCGAGGTGGGCGCGGATCGCGACCGCCGTGCAGTCCGGCGTGTGGGCGATGGCGTTCTCGATGAGCGCGTCGATCGCGGCGCGCAGGTCCTCGGCCGAGCAGTGCACCTCGGGCAGGCCGGGGTCGATGGTCACCTCGACGGGCCGGCCCTGGTCCTCGATGAGCGGCTGCCAGTACTCCGCCGACGCCGTGACCACGGGCGCCGGCCAGCAGCCGGCCCGGGGGCCTTCGCGCCCGACCCGGCGCGCGAGGTGGATCACCGCGGTCAGCGTCCGCTCGAGGTTGTCGACGTGCGCCTCGAGCTCGGCGCGACGGTCCCCGGGCGGGAGCGAGTCGACGTCGAGGCGGAGGGCCGTCAGTGGGGTCCGCAGCCGGTGCGACAGGTCCGCGACCGTCTCGCGCTCGGCCGCCAGCAGCTCGTCGATCCGCCCCGCCAGCCCGTTCAGGGCGTGGGCGACCCGTCGTACCTCGGGCGGCCCCGTCTCCGGGACGCGGGTGACGGAGTCGCCCGCCGCAATCGTGTCGGCGAGGTCGGCCGTGCGGTCGAGATCGCGGACCAGACGCCGCGACACCAGCTCGGCCGCGGCGCCGACCAGGACGACGAGCGCCAGGGCCGCGACGGCGAGCGGCCACAGCCGGCCCGCGGTCGTCGAGCGCACGTCGGCGTCGCTCGCGTAGGCGAGGACCGTCGTCGGACCGCCCGCGGTCCGCACCTGGAGGCGGATCAGCCGCCCACCCGCGACGTCGAGGACGTCGACGGGGGACTGGCGGAGAAAGGGGCCGTCGCGGTCGCCGTCGGCGTCGGGGTCGGAGGGCGGGCCCGTCGGGGAACTCGCCTCGGCGCCGGGGAGGTCGGCGCCGTACCGGGTGCCGTCCGGGGCGATGACCGCGACCGGCGTCTCGTCCTTGCGGTCGTTGATGCGGGCGACGTACGCCTTGACCTCGCTGCCGTCGGCCCCGGACGCCGAGACGTAGTCGGCGACGCCGCGGGCCGCCGCGATGGCCGACTGCTCGAGATCCTGGGCGGCCGAGCGCTCGACCAGGAGCGTGAGCGGCACCGCGAAGAGCAGCGGTACGGCGAGCGCCGCGGCGAGGGTCAGCGAGACGATCCGCAGGCGCAGGCTCACGACGGCTCCGGAGCCACGAGCTTGACGCCGACCCCGCGCACGCTGTGGAGATAGCGCGGCGCGGCGGCCGTCTCGCCGAGCTTGCGGCGCAGCCACGACAGGTGGACGTCCACGGTCCGGTCCGCGCCGCCCCACGGCTGCTGCCAAACCTCGGCCAGCAGCTGCCGCTTGGACACCACCTCGCCCGCCCGGGCGGCCAGGGCCAGCAGCAGGTCGAACTCCTTGCGGTTGAGGTCCAGGGGGCGTTGCTCGAGCTCGGCGGTTCGGGCGACCGGATCGATGACCAGGTCGCCGACGACCACCTGCTGGCTCTCCGGGGCGCTGGGCGCGGTCCGTCGCAGCACGGCGCGGATCCGCGCCATCGCCTGCGCGGCGGAGAAGGGCTTGACGAGGTAGTCGTCGGCGCCGGCGTTGAGGAGGCGGACGATCTCGCGGTCGTCGTCGCGCGCCGTCGCCACCACGACGGGCAGGTCGCCCTGGGCCCGGATCAGCGCGAGCACGTCGGCGCCGTCGAGGTCGGGCAGCCCGAGGTCGAGCATGACGGCGTCGGGGCGCTCGGCGGCCATCGCCTTCATCGCCTCGACCGCGGTCCCGACCGCCGTCACGGACGCCCCCTGCTCGGTCAGGCCGCGGGCGAGCCCGCGGCGGATCGCCTCGTCGTCCTCGACCAGCAGCACCCGCATCACGAGCACGAGCGTAGGACCCCGCCCGCAGCGGACGTCGTACCTCGGGGTCAGACGAGGATCACCAGACGTCCGGTGGCGCGCGTCATCGCGACGTACCGGTCGACCGCGCCGGTGATCCCCTCGCCGAACGCGTCGGGCTCCACCAGCACGACGAGGTCGAACTCCAGCCCCTTCACCAGCTCCGGCGACAGCGAGCGCACCCGCGCCGACGCAGGGACGTACGACGGCGCGCCGATGACGCACGCCACCCCCTCGCCGTCGGGGTGCTCGGCGAGCCACGCGTCGACGATCGCGTCGAGGTCGCCGACCGAGCCGTGGTGCACGGGGATGCCGGAGCGGCGGATCGAGGTGGGGACGTTGGCGTCGGGGAGGGCGGCGCGGATGACGGGCTCGGCCTTGAGCATGACCTCCTCGGGGGTGCGGTAGTTCACGGTCAGCGACGCGAGGGTGACGCGGTCGAGGCCGGCGCGGGCGAGCCGCTCGGTCCACGACTCGGTGAACCCGTGGCGGGCCTGCGCGCGGTCGCCGACGACGGTGAACGAGCGGGACGGGCAGCGGGCGAGGAGCATCTGCCACTCCGCGTCAGTCAGCTCCTGTGCCTCGTCGACGACGACGTGGGCGAACGGGCCGGCGAGCAGGTCCGGGTCCGCCTCCGGTACGGCGGACGGGTCGTCCAGCGCGCCGCGGAGGTCCTCGCCGCGCAGCATCGACATGATCATCAGGTCGGAGTCGTCGCTCGCGATCAGGTGGTCGACGACGGCGTCCATCTCCTCGCGGTCGGCCACCCGCTGCGCCTCCTGGCGCCGCCGGCGCCGGGCGGCGTCCGGGTCGCCGAGCCGCTGGCGGGCGGCGTCGAGGAGCGGCAGGTCGGCGGTCGTCCAGGGCGAGCCCTCCGGGCGCCGCAGGGCGGCCCGCTCGGCGTCGGTCAGCCACGGCGCGCACATCCGCAGGTACGCCGGTACCGCCCACAGGTCCGCGACCACGTCGGTGTGCTCCAGCAGCGGCCAGGCGCCCCCGAGCGCGTCGACCAGCGCCGGTGCGCGGCGCAGCGCCGCCCGGACCTGTGCCTCGGGCGCGTCCTCGGCGTCCGACCCGGCGAGCTTGTCGACCAGGATGTCGAGCAAGGCGTCCCACACCTGGTCGCGCGCCTCGTTGTGGGGCGTGCCGGGCTCGGGGGCGCCGAACGCCTCGGCCCAGTCGGCGGTGCTCACCCGGACGTCGGCCCACGGCGTCTCGACGGACAGCCCTGAGGCCGGCGGCTCCTCGTAGAAGGCGACCGCCTGCTCGATCGCGCCCACCAGTGCTGCGGACGACTTCAGCGCCGCGACCGCCGGCTCCTCGGGCACGGCGGTCCCACCCTCGGGCACCAGGTCGGCGAGCGTGCAGGTCTGGACGCCGTCCTCACCCAGGCTCGGCAGCACGTCGGACACATAGGCGAGGTAGGGGCGGTGCGGGCCGACGAAGAGGACGCCGCCGCGGCGGTGACCGGTGCGGCCCAGGCGCGGGTCGGCGTACAGCAGGTACGCCGAGCGGTGCAGCGCCACGACCGTCTTGCCGGTTCCAGGGCCGCCGTCGACGACGAGGGTGCCGCGCGAGCCGGCGCGGATGATGGCGTCCTGGTCGGACTGGATGGTGCCGAGGACGTCGCGCATCCGCGGCGAGCGGCTGGTGCCGAGGCTGGCGATGAAGGCGGAGTCGTCGTCGAGCGCGGCATTGCCCTCGAGGCCCTCGAGGCCCTCGGTCGTGAACGCCTCGTCCCAGTAGTCGGTGATCCGCCCGTTGGTCCAGCGGTAGCGGCGGCGGCTGACCAGGCCCAGCGGGTGGGCGAGGGTCGCGGCGAAGAAGGGCTCGGCGGCGGGGGAGCGCCAGTCGACGAGCAGCCGGCGGCCGTCGGGGTCGGTGAGGCCGAGGCGGCCGACGTACACGGGCTCGTCGGCGTCGGTGACCATCCGGCCTAGGCAGAGATCCCAGCCGTAGCGGCGCAGGGTCCGCAGCCGGGCGCTGAGCCGGTGCACCTCCTGGTCGCGCTCGAGGGCCTCGGTGCCGCTGCCGCCGGGGGCGCGGCGGGCCTCGTCGAGACGGTCGGTGAGGTCGGCGACGGAGTGCTCGATGCTCGCCGCGACGGCGGCGAAGTGCGCCTCGTCGCGGGCGATCAGGGTGGGGTCGGACTTGGCGGCGAGGCGGGTGGGGAGAGCGAAGGCGGAGGTGGGGGCAGAGGGCGTCCGAGGCGTCACGGCGGGTGATTCTCCCCGTGGACGGGGGCCTTGCGGCAAGCCCCCATCGCCGCTATACGTTGAGAGTGGAGACGAGCGCCGATCGCGCCGCCGTCGTCAAAGCGCTCAAGTCTCACGGCGCCAAGGCACGTCGCGGCCACCTGCGGATCGCCGTCGGCGACCTGTTCTGGTACGTCGACCCGATGGTCGACGGCGTCGGCCGGAGCGCGTCGCTGCGCCTCGAGGTCGGCTGCTGGCTCCCCGCGCTGCCGCCCGAGCCGGACGGCGGCGCCGTCGACTGCCCGCTGCTGATGGACGTGCCGCTCGGATCCGACCCGATGACGACGACGGGCGCCGTCGTCGCCCAGATCACCTCGATCGGCGACCTCGGGACGCTCGGCGCCCGGCTCGGTGAGCTGCCCGGAGCGCTGGTGGACCACTCGCTCCGGGAGCTGCTCAGACCTCCTGGGTGAGCAGCCCGGAGTCGACGTCGTAGATGAACCCGCCGATCTTCACCGACTCGGGGATGAGCGGGTGCGAGCGGACCTTGCGGACGTCGTCGGCGAGTGAGCGCTTCTGGTCGGTGATCACGTGGAAGGGGTGCCAGGTCACGTCGTGGCCGACGGCGGCGCCGATCTTGTCGTGGATCTCGGCCTCGGTGTTCGACGCCATCGCGCAGCGGGTGTGCGGGATGACCAGGATCCGGTCGACGTTGAGCAGGTGCGTGCCCAGGACCAGCGCCTCGAGCGCGGCCTCGGTCACCCGGCCGCCCGGGTTGCGGAAGATCTTGGCGTCGCCGTAGTCGAGGCCGAGCATGCGCAGCGGGTCGATGCGGGAGTCCATGCAGGTGACGATGGCGACGCCCGCATGGGCCTTGCCGTCGAAGCCACCCTGGTCGAACGTCTCCGCGTAGTCGCGGTTGGCCTTCAGCAGGTCATCGAAGTCGCCCATAGTGGCCAACATTAGCCGCCGGCGCGCAGGGCCTCGGAGGTGTCCACGTCGCGAGTACGCGCCCGCGAGAGCACGATCACAGCGAGGACGGCGGCCGCGAAGGCGGCGACGGCCGCGCCCTGGAAGACCGACTGCTCCTGGACGATGCCGAGCTCGGTGATGCTGAGCGAGGGGTCGGCGGCCTGGGCGTCGTAGAGGTGGCGGAGGCCGATCGTGGTCAGCGCGGAGATGCCGACCAGCATGCCGACCATCCGCGCCACGACGACCAGCGCGCTGGCCAGGCCGTGGGCGTCGTCGTCGGTGGTGGCGAGGATCGCGGCGTTGACCGGGGCGAGGGCCAGGCCGAAGCCGAGGCCGCCGACGACCAGCGGGATGGTGGAGGCGAAGCCGTCGAGGCTGTGGGCGCCCCAGTTGCTCATCGCGAGGAAGCCGGCGCCCGCGGCGGCCATCCCGGCAGCGGTGAGGACGCCGGCGTTGACCCGGCGCAGCAGCCAGCCGCCGACGACGGCACCGATCGGCAGGGCGGCCAGGAAGCGGAGCAGGATCAGGGCGGCGCCGAGCTGCGACTCGCGCTGGGTCGTCGTCCGGGCGAAGAGCGGGATGTCGACGAGCGCCGCGATCAGCGCCCAGCCGACCAGGAAGCTGACCACCAGCGCGCCCCAGGCCGGCGTCGGCCGCAGCGCGCCGCGCGGGACGATCGGGGCGTCGGCGCGACGCAGGTGCAGGACCAGCAGGACGACGGCGAGCGCCGAGCCGAGCAGGAACCACGGCCCCTGCGGCGAGAACACCGCCACCGCCGGGTCGGCCGTCGCGAACGCGAGCACGATCCCGCCCAGCGCCACCGCGAGCAGGCCCGCGCCGAGCAGGTCGGCGGCGAGCAGGTGGCCGAGCCAGCCGCGCAGGTCGACCAGCGGCGGACCGCCGAGCCAGCGGCCGAACCAGCACCACAGCACCAAGATCGCGAAGGCGGCGATCGCGGCCAGGCCGACGGGGGTGAACCACCGGCTGCCGCCGTCGACGTACGGGATGAAGAGCTGGCCCCAGGTGAGGTCGCGCTGCAGGCTGCCGGGCTGGACGAAGGTGACGAAGCCGGCGGCCAGGGTCACCGCGAGCAGCACCAGGCCGACCAGGTCGGGCACGCGGCGGCGCGGGACGTCCGGCGTCGACGAGGCGCCACGGGTGGTCGCGACGACCGCGACGGCGAGGAGCGCGCCACCGGCCAGGTTGATCGCGAAGATCCCGCGCCAGCTGGTGAACGAGAGCACCGCCGCGCCGAACAGCGGCCCGAGCACGCTGCCGAACTCCTGGACGGCGGAGACCAGTCCGAGCGGCAGCCCGCGCCGCTCGACCGGGTAGAGGGCGGCGACGAGGGACATGGTGGCGGGCACCAGCCCGCCGCCGCCGACGCCCTGCAGGAACCGGCCGGCGACCATGCTCGGCAGGTCGTACGACAGCGCGGTGACCAGCGAGCCGACGGCGAACACCACCAGCGACATGGTGAGCACGGGCACCTGTCCGCGCAGGTCGGCGATCCGTCCGATCAGCGGCAGCATCGCGACATAGCCGAGCAGGAAGCCCGAGACGATCGGAGCCGCGCGCTGCAGCTCCTCGACCGGGATCCCGGCGCCGGCCATCATGTCCGGCAGCGCCAGGACGACGACATAGGTGTCGACCGCCGCGAAGGCGACGGCCACCGAGCACAGGGTCAGCAGCAGGCGTTGGGCCGTGCTCATCGCGCGCGGCTCATCGGGGTGCGGTGATGGTCTTCGTGACGTCGTACTGGGTGAGGTCGATCGTGTAGGTCACCGGGTCGGAGTCGGGGAAGAAGGTGCCGCTGAGCCGCGCGGTGCGCAGGTAGCCCTTGTCGTCGATGCGGTAGGTCGCCTTGAAGGCGTCGCCCTCGGCACACGGCAGGATCTTCCGGATGGCGTCGCCGGTGGCGGTGCCGGAGTAGGTGTGGAAGATCTCCTTGTTGTCCTTGCCGCCGCGCTCGGACGAGCCGGCCTTGACGCCGGTGCTGCTGGTGAGCACCGAGGAGACGCCGGTCGACGGGTCGAGCAGCTTGGCCGGGTCGGGCGCGCAGAGCTGGTCGGGCTGGAAGCGGTCGCTCCAGCCGCCGAGCGCGACATGGTTGATCCACAGCGTGCCGCCGACCGAGATCACCGGGACGTCGGACACCGAGAAGCCGGCGACCTTGCCGTTGACCTTGCCCTCGAAGGCCGGCGGATCGGCGATGATCGTGCCGCTCGCCGCCGAGAGGTAGTCGACGCCCGGGTCGTCGGCGGTCGACAGCGAGACCTCGACGCCCGAGGTCGAGTCGAGCAGGTCCTTGGCCTTCGCGCCCGCGGTGGACCACGACGGCGTCTCGCTGCCGCCCTTGTCGCCGGAGCAGGCGGACAGGCCGCCGACGGCGACGAGGGCGGTCAGGATGCCGGCGGCCACACGGGTCGAGGTCGTCATGCGCTCACCCTGGCATATCGGCGGGAGGCTCCGAGGGAGCATCCCCGGTCAGGAGCGTGGCGAGCGGACCGGCTGCCGCGGCGATCGGCTGGCTGGCCGGGACGCCCGAGCCGTCGCGGCGTCCGTTGGCCTCGGGCAGGTCGACCGGGGCGCCGCTCGCGGCGCAGGCCCGGGCGGGCGCCGGGCCGGCCCAGGCGAAGACCAGGGTGTCCTCGCCCTTGAGGAAGCGGTGGCAGCGGACGCCGCCGGTGGCGCGGCCCTTGGCGGGGTATTCCCAGAAGTCGGTCACCTTGACCGAGCCGGGCTCGGTGCCGGGCAGGGCGGTGCTCGAGCCGGACGCCGTCACCAGGACGACGCCGCCCGCCGCGTTGAGGTCGAGGACGCCGAACCAGACGACCCGCTCGCCGTCGGCGACCCGGACGCCGGCCATGCCGCCGCCCGAGCGACCCTGCGGACGGACGCCGTCGGCGCCGTAGTGGAGCAGCTGGGCGTCGGAGGTGACGAAGCAGAGCTCCTCGGCGCCGGTGGTCAACTGGACCGCGCCGACGAGCTCGTCGCCGTCCTTGAGCGAGATGACCTCCCACTCGTCCTTGCTGAGCACCTCGGGGTTGACCCGCTTGACGACGCCCTGGCGGGTGCCGAGCGCGAGGCCGGGGCCCTCGGTGGTGAGCGTGGTGAGCGCGAGCGCCCGCTCGCCGGTGGCCAGCTCGAGGACCTCGCTGAGCGGCAGGCCGCCCTGCAGGTTGGGCTCGTTGGCGGACGGCGGGATGGCGGGCAGGTCGAGGACCGCGAGCCGGAGCAGCCGCCCGGCCGAGGTCACCACGCCGACGTCGGAGCGGGCCGTCGTGCGCACCGCCGAGAGGACGACGTCGTGGTTGGCGCGCCCGCCGCCCGTGCCGATCTCGTCGGCGTTGGTGGTGCGGGCCAGCAGGCCGGTCGCGGACAGCAGCGCGAAGCACGGGTCGTCGGCGACCTCGAGCGGCGCGGCCGCGGCGGCGACGGCGGTCGAGCCGGCCGACTCGAGCAGGACCGTGCGGCGCGGCGTGCCGAACGTCTTGGCGATCTCGCCGAGCTCGTTGGAGACGACCTTCTTGAGCAGGCCCTCGTCGGCGAGGATGGCGTCGAGCTCCTCGATGGTCTTGCGCAGCTCGTCCTGCTCCTTCTCCAGCTCGAGACGGGAGAAGCGGGTGAGCCGGCGCAGCTGCATCTCGAGGATGTACTCGGCCTGGACCTCGGACAGCTCGAAGACGCTCATCAGCCGCTCCTTGGCGGCGGCGGCGTTGTCGCTGGTGCGGATGACCTGGATGACCTCGTCGATGTCGAGCAGCGCGAGGAGCAGTCCGTCGACCAGGTGGAGCCGGTCGGCCGCCTTGTTGCGGCGGAACTGCGAGCGGCGGCGGACGACGTCGTAGCGGTGCTGGAGGAAGACCTCGAGCAGCTGCTTGAGGCCGAGCGTGCGCGGCTGGCCGTCGACGAGCGCGACGTTGTTGATGCCGAAGGAGTCCTCGAGCGGGGTGAGCTTGTAGAGCTGCTCGAGCAGCGCCTCGGGGACGAAGCCGTTCTTGACCTCGATGACCAGGCGCAGGCCGTTCTCGCGGTCGGTGAGGTCCTTGATGTCGGAGATGCCCTGCAGCTTCTTCGACTGGACCAGGACCTTGATCCGCTCGACGATCTTCTCGGTGCCGATGTTGTAGGGCAGCTCGGTGACGACGATGCCCTTGCGGCGGCCGACGTTCTCGATGCGGGCGGTGGCGCGCATCTTGAAGATGCCGCGGCCGGTCTCGTAGGCGTCGCGGATGCCGTCGAGGCCGACGATCTTGCCGCCGGTCGGCAGGTCGGGGCCGGGGATGAACCGCATCAGCCCCTCGACGTCGGTGTGGGGGTGCACGATCAGGTGGCGCAGCGCCTGGACCACCTCGACCAGGTTGTGCGGCGCCATATTGGTCGCCATGCCGACCGCGATGCCGGTGGTGCCGTTGACGACCAGGTTGGGGATCGCGGAGGGGAGCACGGTGGGCTCGTACTCGCGCGAGTCGTAGTTGGGCTTGAAGTCGACAGTGTCCTCGTTGATCGACTCGGTCATCGCCACGGCCGGGGGCGCCATCCGGGCCTCGGTGTAACGCATGGCGGCCGGCGGGTCCTCGCCGCCGGGGGAGCCGAAGTTGCCGTGGCCGTCGACCATCGGCAGCCGCAGCGCCCAGGGCTGGGCGGTGCGCACCAGGGCGTCGTAGATCGCGCCGTCGCCGTGGGGGTGCAGCCGACCCATGACCTCACCGACGATGCGCGCGCACTTGGAGTGACCGCGGTCGGGGCGCAGGCCCATGTCGTTCATCGTGTAGAGGATGCGGCGCTGCACCGGCTTGAGCCCGTCGCGCGCGTCGGGCAGCGCCCGGGAGTAGATGACGGAGTAGGCGTACTCCAGGAACGACGACTGCATCTCGTCGCGGATGTCGGTGTCGAGGATGTGCTCCTCGAAGTCCTCGGGGAGGGGTTCCTGCTTCGTACGCCGTGCCATGGGGGGCATTCTTCCCGGTGGGTCCGATGAATCCGTGGAGGTGGTCGGGTCAGACCTGCCATGGCGACAGTGATGATGCACGCAGTGGCCTCCCTCGACGGGTTCATCGCCGACGAGAACGACGAGGTGGGGCCTCTCTTCGACTGGTACTTCAACGGCGACCTGCCGCTCTCCGACCACGGCCCCTTCGGCGTGTCGAAGGCCTCCCACGACTACGTGCGGCCGATGTGGGAGAGCATCCGGGTGATCATCCAGGGGCGCCGGCTCTTCGACCAGACCAACGGCTGGGAGGCGAGCCCGCCCGCGGGGGAGCACCTCTTCGTGGTCTCGCACCGGCCCAAGCCGGAGGGCTGGCACCCGGAGGCCGACGTCCCCTTCTTCGACGACGTGACCGTCGCGGTCGCCGAGGCCAAGCGCCTGGCGGGCGACGGCGTGGTCGCGATCTGCGCCGGCGAGATGGGCGGGAGCGCGCTCGAGGCCGGGCTGGTCGACGTGGTGGCGATCGACGTCGTCCCGGTGGTCTTCGGCTCCGGGCGGCGCTACTTCGGGTCGGTCGACGGGCAGCACCTGCTCGAGGACCCTGAGGTCGTGATCGAGGGGGACCGGGTCCTGCACCTCAAGTACCGCGTGCGGCGCTGACGCGCCTGGCCCCGCCGGATAGATTTCTCCCCGTGAGCCCCGGCGACCCGACCCCCACGGACGAGATCGAGGCGCCGCCTGCGCACTGGGAGGGCGACGTCCTGCTCCGCGACGGTCGTACGGCGCACATCCGGCCGATCCGGCCGGAGGACGCCGACCTCATGGTCGAGTTCTACGCACGCGTCTCCGACGAGTCGAAGTACTACCGCTTCTTCTCGCCGATGCCGGTGCTCTCCGACCGCGACGTCCGGCGCTTCACCCACGTCGACCACCGCGACCGGGTGGCGCTGGTGCTCATCCTGCAGGAGCGGATGATCGCCGTCGGCCGCTACGACGTGGTCGCCGACAACGAGGCCGAGGTCGCCTTCCTCGTCGAGGACGAGCACCAGGGCCGCGGCATCGCGCAGCTGCTGCTCGAGCACCTCGCCCAGGCCGGCCGCGAGCGCGGCGTCGAGCGGTTCACCGCCGAGGTGCTGCCCGACAACAGCCGGATGATCCAGACCTTCCGCGACGCGGGCTACCGGGTCGCCAGCGGCTACCACGACGGCGTGATCACGCTGGAGTTCTCGATCGACCCGACCGACACCGCGATCGGCGTGATGCGCGACCGCGAGCACGCCGCCGAGGCCGCGTCGATCCACCGCTTCTTCCACCCGCGCTCGGTCGCCATCATCGGCGCCAGCCGCCGCCAGGACACGATCGGCCAGGTGCTGGTGCGCAACCTGGTGACGGCCGACTTCACCGGGCGGGTCTACGTCGTCAACCCGAGCGCCCCGGCGGTCTCGGGCATGCCGGCCTACAAGAACGTCAACGAGATCCCCGATGACGTCGACGTCGCGATCGTCGCCGTCCCGGCCGACGCGGTGACCGACGTCGTCCTCGACTGCGCCAACAAGGGCGTCCACGGCCTCATCGTCATCTCCTCCGGCTTCGCCGAGACCGGCGAGGAGGGCCGCAAGCGGCAGCGCCACCTGGCCGGGCTGTGCCGGTCCTACGGCCTGCGCCTGATCGGCCCCAACTGCCTCGGCGCGATCAACACCGATCCGCGGGTGCAGGTCAACGCGTCGCTGTCGTCGGTCATGCCGGCCCGCGGCCGTGCCGGCTTCTTCTGCCAGTCCGGCGCGCTCGGCTCGGCGATCCTCGAGAAGGTCAAGAACCGGGGTCTCGGCATCTCGACCTTCGTCAGTGCGGGCAACCGTGCCGACGTCTCCGGCAACGACCTCCTCCAGTACTGGGAGGAGGACGACTCGACCGAGGTCGTCATGATGTACCTCGAGTCGATCGGTAACCCGCGCAAGTTCTCCCGCATCGCGCGCCGGGTCTCCCACCGCAAGCCGATCGTGGCGGTCCGGTCGGGCCGCACCACGCAGGGTGTCCCGATGGGCCACACCGTACGGCGCATCGGCGCGCCCCAGGCCGCCGTCGACGCGATGTTCCGCCAGGCCGGCGTGATCCAGGTCGACACCCTCGACGACATGTTCGACGTCGCCCAGCTGCTCGCGCACCAGCCACTGCCGCGCGGTCGCCGGGTCGCCATCGTCGGCAACTCCGACGCGCTCGGCCTGCTCGCCGCCGACGCGGCGTCCGCGGTCGGGCTGGTCGTCAACCGGTCCGTCGCCCTCGGCGCCGACGCCACCGCCGAGGACTTCGAGGACGCCCTGGACGATGCCATCGACGATCCCGACGTCGACTCCGTGATCGCCGTCTACATCCCGCCGCTCGACATCTCCGGCGAGGAGGTCGCCAACGTGCTGGCGGCCGTGGGGGAGCAGTCCGACAAGCCGCTGGTGTCGTCCTTCCTCGGTGCGGAGGGCATCCCCGAGCTGCTGCGCGTGCCCGACGTCGCCGGCTCCTCGGCGGGTCGCGGCTCGGTGCCGTCGTACCCGGCGGTGGAGGCGGCGGTGCGCGCGCTCGCCCGCGTCGTCGAGTACGCCGTGTGGCTGCGCACCCCCGACGGCCCGTCCGCCGACCCGGGCGAGGTCGACGGCCGCGCCGCGACCCGGCTGGTGCAGCGGATCCTCGCCGACCCCGAGGTCGCCGCCGCCGACCGCGAGGTCGAGCTCGACCAGGCCCAGCTGGCCACCCTGCTGCGGGCCTACGGCATCGAGCTGTGGCCGTCGCTGCCGGTCGCCGACATCGACACCGCGATCGCGGCCGGCGACCAGCTCGGCTGGGAGGTCGTGCTCAAGTCGACGCTGGCGTCGGTGCGCGAGCGGCCCGGCCAGGCACACGTGTGGCGTCACATCAAGGACGCCGACGACATGCGCGAGGCGTGGAGCACGGTCAGCGGGCTGATCGACCCCGCGGTCGGGCAGTTCGTCGTCCAGCGCAATGCGCCTCCCGGCGTCCCGATCGCCGTCCGCTCGTTCGAGGACCCGCTCTTCGGGCCGGTCGTCTCCTTCGGCGTGTCCGGGCCGATCATCGACCTGCTCGGCGACCTCGCCTACCGGATCCCGCCGCTCGGCAAGCACGAGGTGTCGGCGATGGTGCGCGAGGTGCGCAGCTCGCCGCTGCTGTTCGGCTACCGCGGCGCCGACCCGGTCGACGTGGCGGCCGTCGAGGACCTGATCGCCCGGGTCGCGGAGCTCCAGAACGACCTCCCGCAGGTCAGCTCGCTCGAGCTGTCGCTGGTCATGGCCGGCGTCGACGCCGCGACCGTGCTGACCGCCTCGGGGCGGGTCGCGGCGGTGAAGGACCCGCGCCCCGACTCCCTGGTGCGCCGGATGCCGGACCTGATCACCACCATCCCTGACTGATCCGTCGGACGGGCGTGGGAGGATTCGCGCATGCCCACACGCGCCCGCTCTCACGAAGGGGACCGGCTCGCCGAGCTCCAGGCCGCGATCAACCGCACCGGCTACTACCCCGAGGTCGTCGCCGACGCGGTGACCGACGCGCTCGGCGGCGAGGAGGTGGTGTCCTACTACGTGCACCACGAGCCGACCTTCGAGCGCGACGAGGTACGCCGCCACCAGACGGTGATCGTGCTGACGCCGAGCCGGCTGATCCTGGCGCACACCGACGAGCACGCGGGCGACGACCTGCTCCCCGAGCCCTACACGTCGACGTCCACCGAGGCGGTCAGCCTGCGCTCGGTCGCCTCCGTCGTGGTGACCCGGATGACGACCAACCCGACCGCCGGCCCGCGCCCGCCCGCCGAGGCCGTGCTGACCATCGGCTGGGGCGCGGTCAACCGCCTCGACCTCGAGCCCGCGGGCTGCAACGACCCGCAGTGCGAGGCCGACCACGGCTACACCGGCACCATGTCGTCCGACGACTTCTCGCTGCGCGTCTCCGCTGCCGCCGACGGCACCGACGCGGTCGGTGGCCTCCTCTCCTTCGCCGCGTCGCTGTCGGCGCTCACCCGAGGATGACCCGGGTGGAGGTCGCTGCATTCTGCGAGCCGGCCTATGGCGTCCGCTCGCTCGGCGACATCGTGCCCGCCGCCGCGCACGCGCTCGGCAGCCCGCTCGGCCCGGCGCCGACCGGGCTGGTGCTGCCCGACGCGTCGTCGTACGTCGTGTTCCTGATCGACGGGCTCGGCGCCCGGCTGCTGGAGCGCTACGCCCACGCGGCGCCGTACCTCTCCTCGCTGCTGGTCGCCTCCGAGCCGGCCACGGCCGGGGTGCCGTCGACGACGTCGACGTCCCTGACCTCGCTCGGCACCGGGCTCACCCCGGGCGCGCACGGGCTGGTCGGCTTCACCACTCGCATCCCCGGCACCAGCGACCTGCTCAACGCGCTGGTGTGGGACCACGACGTCGAGCCGACCCAGTGGCAGCCGCACCAGACGGCGTTCGCGTCGCTGCAGGCCGCCGGGGTGCGGGTGAGCGTGGTCAACAAGCGGGAGTTCAACGGCAGCGGGCTGACCGTCGCCGCCCACCGCGGCGCCGACTACGTCGGCGTCGACCGGGTGGGCGAGCGGATCGCCGCCGTCATCGCCGCCTCGACGCCCGCCCCGCGCCAGCCGGCGCTCACCTACGTCTACGACGGCGACCTCGACTGGACGGGCCACCGCTGGGGCGTCGCCTCCAGCCAGTGGCTGCAGCAGCTCGCGATGATCGACCACGAGGCCGAGCAGCTGCGTGAGGCGCTGCCCGCCGACCGGCGGCTGGTCATCATCGCCGACCACGGCATGGTCGACGTCTCCGCCGAGAGCCGGATCGACGTCTCCGCCCACGACGAGCTGCGCTCGGGGGTGGCCTTGGTCGGCGGCGAGGCCCGCTTCCGCCACCTCTACTGCGCCGGCGGCGCCGTGCCCGACGTGGTCGCGACCTGGACCGAGACGCTCGGCGAGCGCGCCGACGTCCTGACCCGGGCCGACGCGATCGCCCGCGGCTGGTTCGGCCCGGTCGACCCGTCGGTGCTGCCGCGGATCGGCGACGTCGTGGTGGCCTGCCGCGGCGAGTTCGCGGTGCTCTCGACCGACGGCTTCCCGTATGAGTCGCGGCTGATCGGCATGCACGGCTCGCTCACGCCCGACGAGATGCTGATCCCGGTCCTGGTCGACTAGAGAAGGTCCGCCCAGTGGCGAACGGGATCCCGGCGGCGTGAGCCGACGCCGCGGGCGCGGCGTGTAGCGTCGCGGCATGCGTTCTCGGACTCTCGCGGTGGCCGGCGCTGCCGCCCTCACCCCCCTCGCCCTGGCCGTTCCGGCGGCCCACGCCGACCAGCACTTCACCGGCGCCTCGTCCGCGTCGGACACCGCCAGTGCTCTTCCCGAGATCGACGGCGCCGGTGATCGCTGTCTCCCGCCGAGCGGCTCGGGTCTCCGGAACCTCCACGACACGGTCTCCTTCGTGTCCCAGTCCAACGGACCGCGCCGGTTCGTGACCCGCGACATCGGCGGCGGCCATGACCTGGTCACGATCTGGGTCTACCGCAACGGGACGTGTGTCGCCGCCGACTTCCTCCCCGACAACGCGAGTGAGAACGCGGCCGGCATCGTCGACGTCGACAACGTGGTGTTCGCGGTCGGCGACCGGGTGACCGTCAAGGTCGGCGCGCAGAGCTCCTGGGCGTCGTGGCGCGTCGACGTCCTGCAGCCGGGCACGGCCGACGCCGCCGCCTCCGGCAAGGCGAAGCGCTACGTGACGTTGCCCTACCAGGTGTCGTGCGGCACGCACCGGGCCGTCGCGAAGGCCACCAAGAACGCCCGGACGGTGAAGTCGGTCGTCTTCAAGGCGGGTGGCACGAAGGTCGGCGCCGCGCACGGCCTGCGCCCGAGGCAGAAGATCAGGTTGAAGGGCATCCCGGCGGCGGCGACCTCGATCAAGGCCGTCGTCCGGCTCAAGGGCGGCGGCAAGGCCACGGTCGTCCGTCCCTACAGCCACTGCTGACGTCCGACGGCCCACGCCCGGTGCGGCCGAGCCGCGTCGCACCGGGTGGTCTAGTCGGCTGCGGACAGGTCTGGGCATATGGCCGTGGGGCCTGAGATGCCGGTCCTAGCGTCGGCCGCATGCGCACTTCTCGGTTCATCGCAGCGTTCGGCGCTGCCGTCATCGCCCCTCTTGCCATGGCCGTTCCCGCGGCCCACGCCGACGAGCACTTCGCCGGCACGATCTCCCCGTCCGATCCGGTCGGGAGCTTCCACGAGCCCGGTCCGGGCGAGACCTGCGGCACCACCGGCAACGCCACGGTGCCGTACAGCGAGGTCGACTACGTCTCCCAGTCTTCCGGACCGCGCACCTTCGTGCTGCGGCCGGTTGCGGCGCCCGCGTCGAACTACGCCTTCTACATCTACCGCAACGGCACCTGCATCCGTGCCGACTACGGCCCGCACGAGCCCGCGGACGTCGCGGCCGGCTTCGTCGACGTGAGCAATGTCGTGCTCGCGAAGGGCGACCACGTGGCGGTCCGCATCATCGCCTTCGGCGGCGCCACGAGCTGGACCCTCGACGTACAGCAGCCCGGCACGGCCAACGCGGTCGCGGTCGGCAAGGGCAAGCGCTACGTGACGCTGCCCTACCAGATCTCCTGCGGCAGCCACAAGGCCGTCGTCAAGGCCACCGGCAAGGCCCGCAAGGTGCGGTCGGTCGTCTTCCGGGCCGGCGGCAAGAAGGTCGCCGCCGCACGCCACCTGCGCCCTGGCCAGACGATCAAGCTCAAGGGCATCCCGAAGTCGGCCACGTCGATCAAGGCGATCGTCCGGCTCAAGGGCGGCGGCAAGGCCAAGGTCGTCCGGGCCTACAGCCACTGCTGACCTCCGTCCCCGACGTTCCGGGTCCCTCGTCCCACCCGGCAGAACTGCTGTAGAACCGACGATTTCGGAGCAGATCTGCCGGGTGAGACGGGAGCACCCCCGGCCGCGCGATCCGTCGCGCCGGTGCGGGCGTCAGGAGAACGGCAGCGGCTCGGGGGAGAGGCTGACGGCGCGGGCGCGGGCGGCGGTCATGCCGCGGCGGTGGTGCTGGCGGCAGAGGACCTCGTAGGCCACGTCGACGTCGTCGTCGACCGGCGGGACGTGCATCTCGTCGTCGACGTCGCCGACCACGATCACCTCGCCCTCGGTGACCATGACGCCGTTCTCGGTGCGGGCGTTGTGGGTGGCGCGCTTGCCGCACCAGCACAGCGCCTCGACCTGCAGCACCTCGGTCCGGTCGGCGAGCTCGACGAGACGTGCGGAGCCGGGGAAGAGGCGGGTCCTGAAGTCGGTGAGGATCCCGAAGCAGAAGACGTCGATCTGCAGCTCGTCGACGATCTTCGCGAGCTGGTCGATCTGCTCGGCGGTGTAGAACTGCGCCTCGTCGCAGATCAGGTAGTCGATCCGCGCGCCCTGGGTGAGCGCGCCGACGGTGTACGCCCAGAAGTCGAAGGCGTCGTCGACCTCCTGCGCGGTGGCGCTCAGACCGAGCCGCGACGAGACGACGGCGACGCCGGCCCGGTCGTGGGAGGTGAACAGCCGGCCGACGCGCCCGCGGGCGGCGTGGTTGTGGTCGGTCTGGAGGGCCAGGGTCGACTTCCCGGTGTCCATCGTCCCGGTACGGAAGATCAGCTCGGCCACCCGCGCATCCTCTCATCGCCCCGCCGGAGACCGCCGGGCGCGTAGCCAACCTTGGTGAAGTTCTTCGTAATCCCCTGCGCATACCCAAGGTGGGGACAAGACTGAGGGCCTCCGAGAATGGGAGGTGGGGACATTGGGGGTGTCCACATCACTCGTACGGCGCGCCGCGCGCCGTACCACCGTCATCGCCGTACTGCTCGCCGTGATCGCCGTCGTCCTCGCGACGACGGGGATCCTGACCCGCGGTCGGACCGAGCCGCGCTCCGCGTCGACTGGCGTACCGCCGGCCGCGCCGCCGGCTCCGCCCGCGCCGGTCGTGACGCCCGCGCCGCCGGCGGTCCCGGCGCC